>WBXE01000084.1 GCA_008932955.1 Verrucomicrobiota bacterium | reverse complement strand
GGGGGCTGGCGGTGATGATATCCTCGCTGATGCTGGCGAAGAGTCCGCTGCGCCTGCCGGCTTGCAAGGCTTTCTTGACCCGCCGATCCTCGCCCGAATGGAATGTTAGAAAAACCGCGCGACCGCCCGGTTTCAGACAATCTGGCAGCACCCGCAACAAGCCATCCAAGGCAGTGAACTCCTCGTTGACCGCGATTCTCACCGCTTGGAACACCCGCCGCAGCGTCAGATCCACCACCTCCTCGCCATGACGGCCGACGCTGTCGCGCAGCGCCGTGGCTAGCGCCAAGGTATCGGCAAAACGCCGGCCAGCCAGCGCTAAGGCGAGCTCCGCGGCCCGCGGCTCATCGGCATGTTCGTGCAACGCGATTTCCAGCTTGGCAGGTGTCACCTTGGCCAGCCAGTCGGCGGCGCTGAGTCCGCGGTTGGGATTCATCCGCATATCGAGCGGACCCGCGGTCTTGAAACTGAAGCCGCGGGCTGGATCGTCGAGTTGCATCGACGAGCAACCGAGGTCGGCAAACAGGAAATCCACGCCGTTGAGGCCGTACTCGGCAAGCAGTTTGGCCAAGCCTGCATAGTTGCAGCGCTGCGCGGCAAAGACAGTTTCTGCATATCCCATGGCCCGCAGCCGGGCGACGGTTTTAGGCATTTCCACGGGGTCCAGATCCATACCTAGCAACTTTCCGGTGGGCGTGATGCGTTCGAGAATCCGCGCCGCGTGGCCGCCGTAACCCAGTGTGGCATCGACGCCGATGCAACCATCGCGCAAACCCAGGGCCGCCAGACATTCCTCCATCAGCACCGGCAAATGCGTTCCAGCCGGCGTCTTGCCCCCAGCGATCACCTTCGCCACCGTCTCCGGATAGCGCTCAACATCGCGCTCCTTGTACTTTTGCTCGAAGCGACGCGGATTGCTGCCACTGTAGCGCGGGCGGCGTGGGGGACGGGCTGGGCTTGGGTCCGGTTCGCTCATGCCGCGAGCTTAGCGCCTGCCGCAGACCTGGCCAGCCCATGGTTCTAACATTTTTATGAAACTCCAAGAGGCCCACTCTGGTAAGGCCGAAGAGTGGGGTGAAATTTTATTTCCCACTCGCCAAGCGCGGAGCCGACGCTAGGTTCGGGTTCGCCATGCCAATTGACGTCTCCTTGCTCAGCCGCATATGTGAAGCCCCCGGTGCGCCGGGATCCGAGAAACAAATCCGCGCCCTAGTGCTCGCCGAACTCGCGGGGCTGGCCGACGAGGTGCGCATCGATAACCTCGGCAGCGTGGTTGCCTTGAAAAAGGGTCGCTCATCCGCGAAGAAGACGATGGCCGCGGCGCACATGGACGAGATCGGCTTCATAGTCACCCACGTGGATGACAAAGGGTTTGTGCGCTTCAATCCGGTGGGTGGTTTCGACCCCAAGACACTCACCGCGCAGCGGGTCATTCTGCACGGGCGCGAGGACATTTTCGGCGTGATGGGATCCAAGCCGGTGCACATCATGACGGCCGACGAAAAGAACAAGGTCCCGCAAATCAAGGATTACTTCATTGATGTGGGCATGTCCAAGGAGGACGTGGACAAGGTCGTCGAGGTCGGGGATTTCATCACTCGCCACTCGCCGCTCATGGAGTTGGGCGAGTGCGTCAACGTCAAGTCGCTGGACAACCGCGCGTCAGTATTCGTGCTGCTAGAAACCCTGCGTGAACTCAAAAACTCCATGCGCCAGCCCGCCTACGACTTCTACGCCGTCTTCACCGTCCAGGAAGAAGTCGGCCTGCGCGGCGCACAAGCCTCCACCCTACAAATCCAGCCGGATTTCTCCTTCGGTCTGGACACCACCATCGCCTACGACGTGCCCGGCTCCACCCCCCAGGAACGCTGCACCGGCCTGGGCGACGGCGCCGCTATCAAGCTGATGGACGCCTCGGTCATCTGTGATTTCCGCATGATCGAATTCATGAAAGCGGCCGCCAAACGCCACCAAATCAAGTGGCAGCCGGAAATCCTCGCCGCCGGCGGCACCGATACCGCCAGCCTCCAGCGCATGGTCGGCGGTGGCTCGATTGCCGGCGCGGTGTCCATTCCCACCCGCCACATCCATCAGAGTATCGAGTCTTGCCACAAACAGGACATCGCCGCCTGTATCCTCCTGCTCGCCGCCTGCGTCTGCGAACTCGACCAGCACGATTGGAAATTCCAATAGGTGATTGAGTGCGTGAAAATCAGAATAATGTAAATTTGGCAGCACTAGGTCATGATGTAAAATCGACGTCATCACTCGCACTCAGATTCAACTCCCCGATCAGCTCTACCAGCGGGCCAAAACCTTTGCCGCCGACCGCGAACTCTCGCTTGCCGAAATCACGCGCCGGGCCTTGGAGTTGTTTTATGTGAAGCCTTCCGTCACCACCCCCATTGGCAACTCATCGGCCTGCCACCGGATAGTCGCGCCTTTCATGACGAGTTCTGGCCTGGTTTGCGGGAAAAATCCTTCGCCCGCCGCCGGGCCTACGATTGGCGTGCAGCGCTCGCCCTCACCCGTCAGGGAGTGACTCAATTCGCCACCGTCAATGCGAAAGACTTCCAGGATTGCGGCTTTGCACGGGTCTGGAACCCTCTCGCCTCACCTTGCTGAGGAGTCCGTGGCTTGAACGACACAAGGTTGGACAGTCAGATATGACCACTGATGTCACTGAAACCCACTGAGGACACTCTTTGATGCATATGTTCAGTGCTTTCAGTGCTTTCAGTGGCTCTCAGTGTATCAGTGGTTCTCTCACTATTTGCAGCACAGCAGAAGCTCCAGATCGCCCTTATTTCAATCCGTAAAATCCGTGTAATCCGTGGTTCATTTTCCCCCGAGTTTTGTCTAACTTCGGCGTTGGGGATTAATCTTCGGGCCGCCGGTCTAACAAACATTGCCGCAGCCCGTCGAGCGCCGCTTGACTCACGCCCTGTTTAAAGTCCAGACGGTTGCGCGGCTGAAACACCCGCCAGGCGCGGGTCGCTCCATGCCGCTGCGCCACGGCAATCCAAGCAGTGCCAAGCGGTTTGTCCGGGCTGCCACCGCTCGGCCCGGCGATGCCGGTGACGGCGACGGCAATGTCGGCACCACTGGCGGTGAGAGCGCCTTCGGCCATTTGGCGTGCCACCGGCTCGCTCACCGCGCCGTGGGTATCCAAGATATCCGCCGCAACTCCTAACAACTCTTTTTTTGCGGCATTGGAGTAGGTGACGAAGCCGTGGGTGAACACAGCGCTGGCCCCGGCCACATCGGTGAGGCGGCTGGCAATCAGGCCGCCGCTGCAACTTTCGGCTGTGGCGAGCGTCCAGCCGCGTTGGCTGAGTGAGCGCAGCAGCGTTTGCTCCAGCGAGCTGCCATCGTCACTGACGAATTGCGGGGCGAAGTGTTGCATGGCCAGCGCCCGGGCCTGCTGGAGGGCGGCGGCGCTACCGATGAGGCGCAGATCCACTTCGCCGAGGCGGGCGCAATAGCCGAATTCCAGGCCGGGAATGCCAGCGAGGTGAGCATCCAGGGCTTGGTGAAAATCACTCTCGCCGACGCCAGTGAATTTCAATTCGAGCAACTCCGGCGGTACGGCCACTCCGCTGAGCGAGCGCAGTCGGGGGGCGACCTCGGCCAGAAACATCGGTTGAAGTTCGCGCGGCGGGCCGGGCAGCAGGAAAATCGCGCCTTGCGGCCGCCCCGCCACGTACACGCCGGGAGCAGTGCCGTTGGGGTTGGGCAAGGCCAGCGCTCCTCGCGGAATAAGCACTTGCTTCAAATTATCACTCGCCATCGGCCGCTCACGAATAGCGAAAAACGCCTCCAACGAGGCCAGCGCAGCAGCGTCCTGCACTAGGTCGAGCCCGAGCACTTCTGCGGTGATTTCACGCGTCAGATCGTCACTGGTGGGACCCAGGCCGCCGGTGACTAGCACCACGTCCGCCCGCCCGAGCGCTTCCACCAGCACCTCGCGAATCGCCTCACCGTCGGGCACACACGTTTGACGGGCCACCCGCAGCCCAAGCTTGAACAATTCCGCGCCCAGCCAGGCACCGTGGGTATTGAGCGTATTACCTAACAGAAGCTCAGTACCGGTATTGACGATCTCGATGTGCACGCGCCAAGCCAGGTGCTTGGCAGGAAAAATGGCAAGCGCAATAATCCTAGAAAGGAGAATAGAAACCACGGATTGCACGGAATACACGGATAATGAATGAGTTATGAATTTCATAGCATTCACCACTTAGGTGAGCCTGAGATTTGATAGAGCAAGGCACATCTTATCCGTGTAATCCTCTTCAATCCGTGTAATCCGTGGTAAAAAAAAACGTCGCCGCAACCCTTTCCATCTTCATTGTTAGCATAATGCTCCATGATTTCGCTGGACAGCGAGGCGGGACCTCGCCGAGCTTCGCTTACCATGATGCCTACCCCACACCTTCTGCGCAGCGGCTTGCTGGCGCTCGTCACCCTCACCAGTGCTATCGCCGCCCGCGACGGCTGGACTGCCGACTTCGACGCCGCCAAGAAGCAGGCCACGGCGGAGCACAAGGATTTATTGCTAGATTTCACCGGTTCCGACTGGTGCGGCTGGTGCATCAAACTTGACAAGGAAGTTTTCCAGCAAGACGCCTTCAAAACGGGCATCAAGGACAAGCTGGTACTCGTCGACGTGGATTTCCCGAAAGACAAGTCGAAGCTCAGCGAGGCCACCCAAGCCCAAAACGAAAAACTCCGCGACGAATTCAAAATCCAAGGCTATCCGAGCATTATGCTGTGTGATGCCAGCGGCAAACCCTACGCCCAGATCGGCTATGAAAAAGACGGCCCCGCAAAATACCTGAGCCATCTCAAGTCCCTCATGGAAGTGCGCAACAAGCGCGACGCCGCCTTCGCCGCGGCCGACAAGGCCACCGAACCGGTCGACAAGGCCAAAAACCTTGTCGCCGGCCTCAAAACCATGGATGGCGAACTCGTCGAAAACTGCTACGCCGATGTCATCGCCAAAATTACTCAACTCGACAAAGACGACGCCACCGGTTTTGTGAAGGAGCAAAAAGCCGCCACCGCCAAGAAGGTCGCGGCGGAAGCCGCAATGAAGGGGCTGCAGGAATTCATGCAGACGAAGGTAATGCCGTTGATGCAGGCCAAAGAATTTGACAAGGCTTACGCCAGCGCGCTGGAATATATCAAAGCCAATCCATCCCTGCCGGAAGATACCCAAATCGGCATCGCCCTCAACATCGGCCTCGCCCGCTTTGTCGAAAAAGCCGATGCCGACGCCGCTAACAAGTTTGTTGATGCCATCATCGCCGCCCACCCGGCCCACACCATCGCCAAACAGGGCGACCAAATCAAACAGCAGATCAAGGAGCATATCGAAAAAGCCGCAGCCCAGCCAGCCGTCGCGCCCAAGCCTGAGTGAGGTGCCGCGGCTCATCGCGTTGTCATTGAATTGCCTTGGCAATTGGCAGCGGCTGGGTAGTTTCTGCCGCCAGTCATTTCCCCATGCAAGCCACTGCCACTCCAACCTCCAATCAGCCGCTGAGCACTCCGCGTTTGCTCAAGAGCTTGCGGGCGGTGGCGGTGTTTGAGGCGGTCAAGGGGGTCTTGGTGCTGGCGGTGGGCTGCTGCTTGCTCGGACTTCTGCATCAAGATGCCCACAGCATCGCCTTGGAATTTGTTTCAAGCATCCACCTGGATCCGGCGGCGAAATATCCGAAAATATTCATCGATTTGACGAACCAGGTCACGGACGCCAAGCTGTGGTTTTTTGCAGGGTTGGCACTGGTGTACGCGCTATTCCGCTTTATCGAAGGCTACGGCTTGTGGAAGGAGAGGGCATGGGCGGAATGGCTCGCCTTGGTTAGCGGCAGTATTTATCTGCCCATTGAAATTTACGAACTCTACGCCCAATTCTCCTGGGCCATGGTGGCCGCTCTGCTCGCCAATATCGGGGTCGTCGGCCTAGTCGCCTACGCGCTTTTCCGCAAGCGCGTCCCACTAAACAACGGCTCCCCTACCTGAGTGGTCCGCCGCCGCCCTGCCCAGCGGCCATGCGCGGGTGGGGGTACGACTGCCTGAAACCACCACGGATTAGCGGATTTCACGGATTAGCGGATTTCACGGATTTGACGGATTGAAGAGGAATACTTTAGGCAGGCGGATTGGCACATGGCTCGGGACGAGGATTAACTGTAATCCTCTTCATCCGTGGCCATCTTCGTCCCGCCGTTGCCATTTGAGACCGAAACCCGAGGCCGGTTGATTTCCCCTAATCAGCCAGCCCACAGTCCATCCTCGCAACGATTCCGCCACTTTTCGTCGGCACGCGCAGGCATTGCTTGACAGCGGAGCGGCTCTCAGGCGGTATCTCTTCCCCCATGGCCAAGCTATCCATCCGCGACCTCGACGTATCCGCTAAAGAAGTTCTCATGCGCGTAGACTTCAATGTCCCGCTCAAAGACGCTGCCATCACCGACGATACCCGCATCCAAGCCGCTATCCCCTCAATCCGCCACCTGCTCGCCGGCGGCGCCAAATTGGTCCTCTGCTCGCATTTGGGCCGCCCCAAAGGCGGTCCCGACGCCAAGTACTCGCTGGCCCCCACCGCCACCCACCTCAGCAGCATCCTCGGCCAAGCCGTCAAACTCGCGCCGGATTGCATCGGCGAGCCCACCGCCGCCCTGCGTGCCGCGCTGCAACCCGGCGAAGTGCTCATTCTCGAAAACACCCGCTATTACGCCGCCGAGGAGGCCAACGACCCCGAATTTGCCCGCCAACTGGCCGGCAGCGCCGACATTTTTGTCAATGACGCCTTTGGCACGGCGCACCGCGGCCACGCTTCCACTGAGGGCGTCACCCATTTTGTGAAACAAAGCGCCATGGGCTTTTTGATGGAGCGCGAACTCAAGTACCTCCAGCAAGAACTCGCCGCCCCTGCCCGCCCCTTCGTCGTCATCATGGGCGGCTCCAAGGTGTCGGACAAAATCCAAGTCATCATGAGCCTGATGGAAAAGGCCGATACGATCCTCATCGGCGGCGCCATGGCCTTCACTTTCCGCAAAGCCCAGGGCTTCGACGTCGGCGACAGCAAGGTCGAAGCTGACAAGCTTGACCTCGCCTTGGAGATTCTCGCCAAGGCCAAGGCCATGGGCAAAACATTCCTCCTGCCCGCCGACACCCGCGAAACCGATCAATTCCAAGACGGTGCCCAAACCCGTTGCACCCCGCCCTACCAACAAGGCGGCAGCGTCACTCCAGACTGGATGGGCATCGACATCGGCGACCTCGCCATCGCAGAATTCCGCGACGTCATCCTCGACGCCAAAACAATCATCTGGAACGGCCCGGTCGGCGTCTTTGAAATCGAAAACTTTGCCAAGGGCACCCGCGCGGTGGCCGAAGCGCTGGCGCAAGCCACGGGCCGCGGTGCCACGACCATCATCGGCGGCGGCGACTCAGTGACCGCCGTGAACCAATTTGGCCTCGACACTCAAATGACCTTCATCTCCACTGGCGGCGGGGCTTCCCTCGAACTGCTCGAAGGCAAAGTCCTGCCCGGCGTTGCCGCCCTCAGCGAGGCCTGAGAGGCTCCCCCTATCTCCCACCTAACACTAATATCCGACCCATGAACCGCAAACCGATCTTCGCCGCCAACTGGAAAATGAATATGGGGGCCTCCGCGACTGAGGACTTCCTCAAGAGTTTTCTATCCAAAATTCAGGGCCAGTCATTCCCCGCCGAGATGGTCATCGCCCCGCCCTTCGTCTCGCTCGCCAAGCTCGCCGAAGTCCTCCACTCCTCGGGAGCTAGCAACGAGGCACAGTCGATCCAAATTGCCGCCCAAAATTGCTCTGAGCACGACGCGGGTGCCTACACCGGCGAAGTGAGTGTGCTGATGTTGCGCGAGTTCCTCGTCCATTACGTGATCCTCGGCCACAGCGAACGCCGCGCGATCTACGGCGAAACCGATGCGCTCATCAACGCCAAGATCCACAAGGCCCGCGAGGCGAACCTCAAGCCGATTTTCTGCATCGGCGAAACCCTCGCCCAACGCGAGGCCGGTGACCTCCAAACCGTCCTGCGAACCCAGATCACCGAAGGCCTCAAAAATGTCTCGGACAAAGACATGGTTGAAATCGTCGTCGCTTACGAACCGGTGTGGGCTATCGGCACCGGCGTGACCGCCTCCTCGCAGCAAGCCCAGGACGCTCACGCCTTTGTCCGCTCCGTCATCGCCGAACTCTACGGCCAGGACACCGCCGCCAAAATCCGCATCCAATACGGCGGCAGCGTCAAACCCGCCAACGCCGCCGAACTGATGGCCTGCCCGGACATCGACGGCGCACTCATCGGCGGGGCCGCGTTGGAGCCGCAAAGTTTCCTTGAAATCATCCGCAACGGCTGCAGCAACCAGCCCTCCTGATCCAGCCCGCGCCCGCCCGCGCCGATGATTCTAAAAAGGAGCTTGCCACTCAGGTCAACAGGGCTTCGCAATTTGGATTAATTAACCGCAGATGACACGGATTGAAGAGGATGACACGGATAAGATGGTCTCGATATATCAAATCTTATCCGTGCATTCCGTGAAATCCGTGGTTTCTATTTCCATTTCCAAGATGTCCCGACTGCTCCGTTTCTTCTTTGCTAGCACCTTATTGCTTGTCGCCTCGAGCCACGCGGAGCACGTCATCGTCACCGGCGGTCCCGCCTTGCGCCAGTGGGAAAACTATCGCATCGCCGAAGAACGCCACGACCATTGGTGGGCCAACTTTATCCGCGCCTCAACCCTGCGTATCGAGGAAATCCACCGCGTTTACGGCGCTAATGCCCCCATCGTGTGGCTCGTCTATCAACATGGCTACCAAACCCGCGGACTCGAGGACAAAACCCCCTACACCACTTGGATCGCCAAACTGGCAAAAAAAAACCAGGCCACGCTCATCTGGGTGAGCAGTGGCGAGAGCCTCATCCAAGCCATTAACTCGCGCCCGGCCAAGTCCATCACCACCTTCGACTTTTTCGGCCACTCTAACCGCTATGCCTTCATGCTCGACTACAGCAATGACATCATGGCGGTGTCCAGCGCCTGGTTGCATGAACGCGATCTGCCGCGCCTGCGAGCCGGGGTTTTCGCCCGCCACGCCTTGTGCAAAAGCTGGGGCTGCCACACCGCTGAAAGCATGAGTGCGGCTTGGAAACGCGCTCTAGGTATCCCGCTCGAAGGTGCGGTAGGCGCGACTAACTACACCATGGTTGGTCAAGGCCAACTCCCCTCAGTATCCGGCAGCTGGGCACGATAGAAGACACAAGACTTGAAGACACAAGACACAAGACTAGAGAATTCAAGAGAAGAGCAGAGTACGGAGCGCAGGCTTCAGCCTGCGTGTGTCTCTTTCTCTTCGTTATCTTCATCTTGTGTCTTGTAGTCTTGCGTCTTCTTTCCCTATAACTCATAACCTATAACTAACTCCCCCCTAGCCATGAATTTACCCGAACTTCAAGCCCTCTACCATCTCCCCTTCTTCGAGTTGCTCACCCAGGCTCATGCCGTTCACCAAGCAAATTTCCCCGATGGCAAAATCCAACTCTGCACGCTGCTGTCGATCAAAACCGGCGGCTGCTCCGAAGACTGCGCTTATTGCTCCCAGTCAGCCCGTTACAAAACCGAGCTGAAAAGCCACGTTTTGTTAGAGCGTGAGGAGGTGATGCTGCATGCCCGCGCCGCCAAAGACTCCGGCTCCACCCGCTTCTGCATGGGCGCTGCCTGGCGTGGCGTGCGCGGCGGCACCGAACGCTTCGAGCAAGTCCTCGACATCGTC
>WBXE01000083.1 GCA_008932955.1 Verrucomicrobiota bacterium | reverse complement strand
GCACCATATTTTTCCATCAAATCGACGGGGTCCGGCGAGTTGCCCAAGGATTTGGACATTTTGCGGCCTTGGAGGTCGCGGATGATGGTGGTAAAATAGACGTTCTTGAAGGGCACGCCGCCGCCGAATTGGAAGCCCGCCATAATCATGCGCGCTACCCAGAAAAAGATGATGTCTGGCCCCGTCACCAAATCACTCGTCGGATAGAATTTTTTCAGGGTCGGGGACTCCTCACCGACCGCCGCCATGGTCGCAAACGGCCACAGCCACGACGAGAACCAGGTGTCCATCACGTCCTCGTCACGGACCCAGTTGGCTGCGTCGGCCGGGGCGTCGACGCCGACGTGGATATCACCGGCGGATAGATCGTGCATATCCAGCGCCTCGGCGTCGCGCAAGGCGGCGAACTTATCCTTGCGGTACCAGACGGGGATTTGGTGGCCCCACCAGAGTTGGCGGCTGATACACCAATCCTGGAGGTTTTCCATCCAATGCGCGTAGGTTTTGGCCCAGCGCTCGGGGCGGAACTTGATGTCGCCGTTGGCCACGGCGTCAGCCGCTTGTTGGACGCAGGGGTATTTCAAAAACCACTGCATCGAGATGCGCGGCTCGATGGGCACCTGCGCCCGCTCGGAAAACCCGACGTTGTTGTCGTATTCCTCAACCTTGAGCAACAAGCCCATCGCTTCGAGCTTGGCGACGGCCTTTTTGCGGGCCACGAAGCGGTCCAAGCCATCGAGGTCCGGGCAGGCCGGGCAATGAATCCGGCCGTCCGGATGCAACACGTCGATGATGTCCAAACCATGACGCAGGCCAATCTCAAAGTCCGCCTTGTCGTGCGCCGGGGTGATCTTCAAGGCCCCGGTGCCAAAGGCCAAATCCACGTGTTCGTCGGCGATGATCGGGATTTCCGCAGGCGGAAACGGTCGCTTCACCTTGCGGCCGACGTGCTGGGTGTAGCGCGGGTCTTTCGGATTGACCGCCACGGCGCAGTCGCCCATCAGGGTTTCCGGGCGAGTGGTGGATATTTCAATATACTCGCCGGGCGCATCCGCCAACTCGTAGCGCATCGTATATAACTTCGAGCGCTGCGGCGTCATGATCACCTCCTCGTCCGACAGCGCAGTGAGGGACACCGGGCACCAATTGACCATCCGCTTGCCGCGGTGAATGAGCCCCTGCTTGAACAAATCTACAAACACCTGGCTCACCCACTGGCTGTAGGCCGCGTCCATCGTGAATCGCTCCCGGCTCCAATCACACGAGCAGCCGAGCCGCTTCAATTGTTGGATGATGATGCCGCCGTGCTTCTCCTTCCAAGCCCACACCCGTTTGAGAAATTCCTCGCGGCCCACATCGCGGCGGCCCACGCCCTCTTCGTCGCGGAGCTGGCGCTCCACCTTCGTCTGGGTGGCGATACCCGCGTGGTCGGTGCCCGGCAGCCACAGCACTTCCTTGCCTTTTTGCCGCGCGCGGCGTGCCAGAATATCCTGCAACGCGTTGTTCAAAACATGCCCGAGGTGCAAAATGCCCGTCACATTGGGTGGCGGAATGACAATCGCATAGCCTTCCTTGGCGGACCCGGGATCCGCCTCAAAACATTTCCCATCCATCCACGCGGCGTACCATTTGGCTTCCACGGCTTGCGGTTCATAGGCTTTCGGTAACTCGGACATCGGCCGCCCCTGATGCCAGAGCCCACCGGATTTGTCCAGCACTGATCCGCCTTTCGCCGTGCGGAATGCCGCCTCCCCTGTCGTTGAGGAGCGCGGACATTTTCTCGTCATGCGGAAGGCTCACCCATGAGCTAGGCCTTCGGCCGCCACTCATGGACCCTACCGTATAATGCCAGACATTATATTCGGCAGCCTCTCATGGACCTCGCATCCATAATGCCAGACATTATCGCTGCATGGACCTCGCATCCATAATGCCAGACATTATCGCTGAAATCCTTGAAATCTGGCCGGCACTGCGGCAGGCTCCGCCCATGCCACGCCTCGCCCTGCTCCAATCCCGCAGCTTCGCCTCCAAGCCCGAAGCTCTCGCGCACCACATACAACTCATCCGCCAGGCCGCTGCAGCCGGTGCCAACATCGTCGTCACCCAGGAGCTGTTTCTCACCCCGTATTTCTGCGAAGTGCAGAACCCGGCGGCGTTTGATCTGGCCGACCCATTGCCCGGGCCACTCACCGAGCAACTCGGCACACTGGCCGGCGAACTAGGCATCGTGCTGATCGCCTCGTTGTTTGAACGTCGCGGGGCCGGCATCTATCACAACACCGCCGCCATCTTCGACGCCGACGGCGCATTGCTCGGCCTCTACCGCAAGGCCCACATCCCCCAGGACCCGGGGTTTGAGGAAAAATTCTACTTCACCCCCGGCGACAGCGGCTGGCCGGTCTGGCCCACCCGCTTTGGCCACATCGGGGTGCTTATTTGCTGGGACCAATGGTATCCCGAGGCCGCCCGGCTGATGGCCCTCGGCGGGGCCCAACTCCTCGTCTATCCGACCGCTATCGGCTGGCTCGCGGCGGAAAAAAGTGCCCTCGGCGAGGTCCAGCACGGGGCCTGGGAAACCGTCCAGCGCGGCCACGCGGTGGCCAACGGCTGCTACCTCGCCGCAGTCAACCGCTGCGGTAACGCCGGCGCCATCGAATTCTGGGGCCGCTCGTTCGTGGCTGGCCCCTACGGCCAGTTGCTCGCCAAAGCCTCCACCTGCGACGAGGAAATCCTCTACCAGGACCTCGACTTCGAGGCACTCGAAGAAGTCCGGCGGCTGTGGCCATTTTTCCGCGACCGCCGCACCGATGCGTACGGCGAGCTCACCCAGCGCTGGCGCTCCTAGCGGCGGCGCGAAAAGATCTGTCGCATTGTAGCGGCGTGTCTATGACCGCAGCTGCCCAGGCAAAGTCCAAGCGCGGCGACGGTCACAGACCGCCGCCACAACCCATCTCGGATGCCTTGTGACAGGCATTATTGAGCGGAAACTTGGGTCGACCCCGCCTATTGGACCGGGGCGACGGCGGGCGGATGGGGCTGGCGCTTCCATTGCATGAGCCCGTTAGCCACTACGATCAAGGCCCCGCCGCCGAGCAGGGATGAGGTGAGGGTTTCATTTGAATAAGCGTTGTGGCAGAACGCGCCGAGCAGCCCCGGCAAAAATAACACATAAATTGCGGTGAATACCGGTTCGGCGGTGTAAATCAGCCCGGCCTCGGTCGCCGGAACGCGCGGCTGCCAGATATTCATCAACAGATAGGCGCACACCGAACAGAAGAGCGCAAGCACCAAGATCAAGCCACAGGCCGGCAGCGAGGCCCCGGCGCTCAGGCAATCCAGCGGCTGGTTGGCCAGCAGCAGGGTGATGGGCGCAAACATGGCCGTGATTCCAACAAACATCACGAAGGTCACCGCCATGCCGCGGATGGCCACATATTTTGGATCCTCTAATAGCAATATCTGAAAGGTAAACAAAAACGCCGCGAGGATCGTCTCCCACTCTCCCCGGCCGAGGCGCAAATGATCCAGCCGCACGCCGGACAGGAGCGCCCCGCCGCATAGAACAAGCAGGGTCGCCACCAGCACCCGCATGCCGGGTGGCTTGCGGCGCTTCAGGCAGGCCCACAGCGGCAGGAAAATGCAGTAGCCTTGAGTCAAAAAGGCTGAGATCGAGGCATCGGTGTGGGCTAGGCCATCGGCTTGGATGCCCATGCCAAGCCCACCCCACAAGGCGATCCAGAGTCCCTGCCGGAGCTCCAAACGGGTCGGCCGGACACTCCGCGAGACGAATGGCAGCAAAATAAGCGACCCCAAACCAAACCGCGCCACCTGCATCCACGCCGATAGAAACAGCGTGCTCGCCTGCGGCAAGCGCAACGCCTGCTCCAGATGCAAGGCTTTCATCACCGGAAAGCTCAGCCCCCACAACGCGCAGGTGAAAACAAGTAAAATAGCGGGCATCGGGGGACGGGTGCAAACGGCCCCGCCACCGTTTCACAAATTGATTGTCAACAAAAGCCTAAAGCACCTCTCCCCACCACGGCAGGCACGGCAATTGGCGCGAGTCGGGATGTAACAATTCACCTTGCGCGCCCTGCGGAGCGCTGCTAGCGTCGCGACTTTGTGGCGGCACATCCGCCGACGGTATAGTGCGGGAGCAGTTTGTCAGACCCAAAACAACACGATGAAAATCAAGATCGCATGGAAACCCTGGTGGTGGATGCTCGGCGCGGTGGCTTGCTGCCATTGGGAGGCCATCCTACCCGCGCCGGCACTTGACGAGCCCGCCGCCGTGCCTGCAGGGCCGATTTTGCCCCCGGTGCCCCCGTTGCCGCCTACCACGCCCAAGGATGCCGGGGTCATTCCCAATGTGCAGCCGCAGGTACTGCCCAACGTGGTCCCCGCGCCCAACACGCCTGACGAGCCCGCCACGCCAGATCCTCCAGATAAGTCGGAAGCGTCCGACAAGTCCGACAAATCTGACAAGATTAGCGAAGCCCCCGATGCTTTTGTCGCTTTGGCGAATTCGCCGCTGGCCAGCGGGTTTGGCGACAGCGTGGCCGCCGGCTTGACGTTCACCCCCACCCTCAGCGGCACCTATGATTCGAATGTTCTGAAAGGCCAGCGGCAATCCAGCGCCCAGTCCAAGGGGGATTTTTTCGGTGGCCTCGGCGGCGACCTGAAATATCTATCGATGCCCGGGGCCTTGACCTATGGTGGCAACTACCGGGGCCGTTACGACGAGTATGTGAGCCACTCGGAGCTCAGCGGATACAGCCAAGGCGGCGGTTTTCTTGCCAATTACAAGCGGGACCGCTTCACGCTCTCGGCCACCGCCGGCATCGACGAAAACCGCGGCAGCGCGCAAAATTTCTCATCCAACTCAACCTTTGGCGGAACCTCGAGCAGCAGTTTTAACCAAAATTACAATCAAACCAATTTCTACCGCTTGAATCGCAGCGCCAGCCTAGTCGGCAATTACGAGGGCGGCCACTTGAGCCTCTCGGCCAACATCGGCTACGATTTTGACCAACAAAGCAATAACTATGCCTCCTCGCTCAACTCGTCCCTGATCGAAACCACCTCGCTCCACTCCGGCTTATCCGCCCGCTACCTAGTCAGTGCGAAAACCTCGCTCACCGGCAATTTCGACGAGAGAACCTCGACCGCTGCCGCCGGCAATTACGGCGATACGAGTTCCTACACCCTCGGGACCGCCGCCCTGTGGAAATACTCGCCCCTCACCGAAATCGGCCCCGGCATCCATTACTTATACAACTCCAACACCGCACCTTCCTCCTATGGACGCAGCACCATCGGCCGCTCCTCCATCGGCCCAACCCTCAACCTCAATTACAAGCTAGACGTGAAAGTGTCCATGACCTCCCAAGTGGGACTCGACTTTAACCGCTACGACAGCGGCCAAACCGCTGATCCAACGCTTTCCGGCTCACTGGGCCTCAACTATCAAGCCTCCACGCTGTGGGGAATGAACCTCTCTCTGGCCAGAAACGTCCAGGCCGACCCGACCCGTGTCGGAGCCTTCTACCAGAACAATTCGCTGCGCCTCGGCTGCAATCGCAAACTCCTCCGCAGCACCTTGAGCCTCGGTGCCTTTTACCAAGGTAGCAGCTCGATCGTCCCAGCAGGGATGACCAATGGCAGACCCAACAGCGATATCCTGGGCCTCGACTCCTCGCTGAGCATGCCGCTGTTTGCCGACAAAGGCAGCGCGACTGTGTTTGTCCGTTACAATGAACAAAGCGGTGTTAACTCAAGCTATGGCTCCATCGGCAATTCATGGAACTCCTGCCAAACCGGCTTCAGCCTTAGCTACCGTTTCTGATTACAGACCCACCCCAGATATTTGACTCCCCACATTGCCTGCAAATATTTCGCACTTGCAGCACTCCATTTGCAGTTTATGCTTACTGCGTGCCCGCCCTCACCAAGGGTGACCCACGATTGAACAACCTCCCCCTCCCCCATCCTCTTGAAAACCCTCACGACTTTTGTCGGATTACTCCGTCTCCTGCTATTTTTTACTGTGCCTATGGCTGCCTTGGCTGCCCGTGATGAGGATACTGGCTACGTTTTACGTCCCAACGACACCATTAGCCTTTCGGTGTACGGGGAGCCAGACCTTTCCGTTTTGGTGCGCATTCTCAAGACCGGCGAAAGCTCTTTCCCACTGCTCGGCCCGGTGAAAGTGACCGGCATGAGCATCGCCGCCGCTGCCGCTCATCTCCGCGAACTTTACGCCAAGGATTACCTCGTCGATCCCAAAATCAATCTCACCGTCGCCGACTATGCCGCCGAGTTTGTCGCGGTCTTCGGTGCCGTTAGAACACCCGGCCAAATCCCCATGCCCGTTTCCGGTCGACTCGACTTGGCCACCGCGATATCTGCCGTCGGTGGCCTCGCTGAAAACGCCGACGCCAATGCCATCCAACTCATCCGCGCAGCTGGCTCAACGGCTACCTTTACCATGGAAGCCATCCAAGGCAGTGCCGGGCGCACCCAACTCGTCGCCGGGGACCGCATCAGCGTCAATCACAGTGCTTTCCTCGACAAAACCGTCACCGTCCTCGGACAAGTCCACAAACCCGGCCCGGTCCCCTTTCCTCTCAAGGGCAAATTCGATTTGATCAACGCCATTGCCCTCGCCGGCGGCACCACCGACTTGGCCAACCCGAAAAAGGTCAGCATCAACCGCAAGGGCACGGTCAAAATCGTCGATTTCAGAGATCTCTCCCAACGCGGCGATCAGCCGTACCTGCTGCAACCTGATGACATCATCAGCATCCCCGAGCGCATCTTCTGATCCTCCCACCGCGTCGCGCATCCCGCCTCCACTTGTCCTCTATCTCGCCCCCCCCTCTCGCCAATGCCTCCGCTACACCGCTTAAACCGCCAGATACCTGATCGTGATGATACCTCAGACGACTCCCTAGAAGCCGAATCGGCACTTGGAGCCGGACAGAATAAGATGCGGCGATTGGTCATCTACCTCATAGGCAGCTGGTACTGGATCGTTCTAGGTGGTATCCTCGGGCTGCTCTGCGCCTCATACTACTTGGCAAAAAGCCCCAAGGAATACAGCGCCACCGCCACCCTGCTCATCAAGCAGCAAACCGCCTCCGTGATGGCCGCCCGCGATCAGGTCGAGGAAATCGACATGCGCAGCGCCGAAGCGATAAATACCGTCGCCGAGCGTATCCACCGCATGGACTTGCTCGAACGCGTCGCCTCCCGGCAAGATGTGCGCGAATTGCCCGGCCTCATGCCCATCGAGGTGGATTGGTTGCCGAATTGGCTAAGCAATAAGCTGGGCAAGAAATCCGCCGACGCAGCCCAACAGCCGCCGCCACCACCCGCCGCCATCGGCGGCAGGATAGCTTCAAAGTGGCTTGCTGTCACGATCCGCCGCAACACCCGCCTGCTCGACATCTCCATCACCCACCCCGTGCCTGAGGTCGCCAAAGCCCTTGCCGACGCCGTCGCCCGTGAGTACCTCGCGGAAATTGCCAACGCCCGCACTGCCGACCGCAGCAACTCGATCGACTTGTTGGAAAAAGAAAGCAAAGAAGCCCGCCGCAGCATCCAAGCGGCGCGCGGGGCCCTCTCGCTTTACGCCCGCGCCCTTGAAATCCACAAATCCCTCGATACGAAGGAAAATGAGTTGGCCGCAATGCTACACCGCTACCTGCCAAAACATCCCAAAATGATCACCGCAATCGCCGAACTTCAACAACTCAAGGAGCAGTTTGCCCTCGAGTTCGAGGACGCACGCCAGGCGGCTAGCGACAAAGCCTATTGGGATGTGGTCGGCAAAGACTTGCCGGATCGCCAGAGCCACCCGGAGGAATACCTCCACTCCGCCCGCCAACTTCTCCTCGCCCGCATCGGCGTACTGGAAAGTGAAACCCTAAGCGCCACCAGCGTCTTTAACACCATGCTCACCCGCATCAAGGAAACCAGCGTCAATCAGGAATCGGAGGTATCCAGCGCCGAGGTCAGCAATCTGGCTCGGGTGCCCGGCTCGCCCATCGCTCCCATCCCTGCCAAGGTCCTTGCCGGCGGCATCGTCGGTGGCTTCGCCGGCAGTATTCTGCTAGTCCTCCTGCTCCAGCGCCTCGACAATCGCTTCCACACCGTCTCGCAAATCGCCTCCGAGACCGGCATCACTGTGCTCGGCGCGATTGCCAACATCAAACTCGCGCATCTGGATGTCGCCGAGCAGATGTTTCGCAAACGCCACCCGGAAAGCCAGTTAACCTCCCCTGAGAATTGGGACAAGCGTTTGGTATTCCGTGCCGGCTTATCAACCACCAGCTACGCAGAAATGTACCGCGTGATGCGGGCCTCCATCACCCTCCTAGGCGATGAGATGCAGCGCAAAATCACGCTCTTCACCAGCTCGCTGCCAGGCGAAGGCAAAACCCTCACCTCCACTAATTTCGCCATCGCCGCCGCCGGTCAAGGCCGCAAGACCCTTCTCATCGACATGGACTTGCGCAAACCCTCCGTTCATAAATTATTCGGGATCCCGCGTGTTCTGGAACACGGCGGACTCACCGAGTGCCTCGCCAATCTGGCCTCCTTCGAAGACGTCATTTACCGCGACAGTGGCCAACCCAACCTCCACCTCATCCTCGGCGGGAAAGCCGCTCCCAACCCCGGCGAGCTCCTCGAAACCGGCCGCCTCCATCAACTTCTCGAGCAGGCCTGCAACGATTACGACGTCGTTGTGCTCGACACCGCGCCCATCCTGGCCGTGCCCGATACCCGCATCATCGCCCCCTTGGCCCACAACCTCTGCCTCGTCGCCCGCGCCGAACATAGCCCCAAGGGTGCCATACGCCGCACCCTCCAAATCCTCGCCGAGGACGGCAACCACCTCAGTGGTATCATTTTTAACGGCTTCATAGAAAAACGCCGACTGATGAGCGACAATTACTCCTACGGCTACTACAAAACCTCCCGCTACGGCCGCGCCTACCGCTACGGCTACGGCGCCTACGGCGCCTACGGCAGCGATAGTGAGAAAGAGCCTCGCGAGAGTGCTTGAAAAGCCAAGGATGTTGTTGCTTGTCCAGGCTTTTCGTCCGGGGTCTTCAAGTCATGGGTCTTGGGTCTGAGACGAAGCCCCGTACCCCCTCGCCATCCCCGTTGCGGTCTTCTTCCCACGCCGAAGAACTGACCAAGGGCGGCAGCGTGCTGCCACCTGAATCCTGAATTTTTGTTTATCCTAGAAAGGACAATGGAAAGGGTTGCAGTGCCGTTTTTTACCACAACCGAGCGAATCGAGCGAGCCTGACTGACTGCTTTTCAAATAATCAGGCAAATTTCGCGGATTGAAGAGGACTTCGGCGTGAGCTCAGTCGAACGATTACACGGAAAATAAGACCTCAATCTATCTACGCCTCGGCTAACCCTAAAGGTATCTGCCAAATAATTCGTAACTCTTTCATCATCTGTGTAATCTTTGGCTCCTATCTTCCTTTCTAGGTTTATAATTTCGTGCTTCCCATTTAGGGCTTTCACTTCTCTTGCGTCTTGCGGGCTAGCCTCTTCCCATCATGAATATCTTGGTCACCGGCGGCGCTGGCTTCATCGGCTCCAACTTGGTGCGCTTGCTCATCGCCCGCTGCCACCGCGTGCTCAACATCGACAAGCTCACCTACGCCGGCAACCTTGCGTCCCTACGCGACGTCGAATCCTCGCCTAATTACCACTTCCTACAGGCCGATATCTGCGACGCCGCCGCCATGCGCGACGCCTTCGCCCAGTTTCAACCCGACGCCGTGATGCACTTGGCCGCAGAGTCCCACGTGGATCGCTCAATCGACG
>WBXE01000082.1 GCA_008932955.1 Verrucomicrobiota bacterium | reverse complement strand
GCCTGCGTGCGGGCATTGGCGGCGCAGACGCGTCCGCCGGACTGGGTGGTGGTGGCGGACAATGTGTCGGAGGATGGCACAGCGGAATTGTTGGAGGCTCTGGCGGATTTGCCGTTCTGGTTGCGTGTCCACCGGATGCGGGAGAACCGCGGCAACGCCGGCGGGGTGGAGGAGGCGATGGAATTGGCATTTGGCCTAGGGGCCGACGCGGTGTGGATTTTGGACGATGACTCATGGCCGCGGCCCGGGGCACTGGTGGCATTGCTGGAAAAGCCGTGGGATGGGCAGGTGGTGCGCCATGCGTTGCAGATCGATCCGCGCACCGGGCGGTTCACCTGGCCTTTGCAGGTGGACGACGGGAAAGGCGGGTGGCGATTGATAGATTCGTTGGCTGAGATGCCTGAGGGAGAGAATGTGTGGAGCCGGATCATCTGGACGGGGGCCTTGCTGCCGCGCGAGGTGCGGGCGAAGGTCGGGCCGGTGAATGGCGAGCTATTTATTCGCGGCGAGGACGAGGAATATCCCTGGCGCATCGAGCAAGCGGGTTTTCGCCAACAAGCCGTACGCGCTGCGCTGCTGGATCATCCCGGGCCAGCCAAGCTCATTCACTGGCGAATTTTCGGCAAGAGCTTGTTTTTCGAGGCCGGCTTGGCGGATTGGAAGCTCTATTACAAAGTGCGTAATATGGTTTGGCTGAAACGCCAGCAAGCAGGTGATCTGCGGGCCATCAGCATGGCTGCCGCTTATGGGTTGGCAGCCACTATCATTGACGGGCCATCGCGGTTGCCATTGCTGTGGCGGGCGATCGGCGATGGCTGGCAGGGGCGACTGGGAAAAATGGGGCTTGCGCAATTCTGATTTATGGCATTGCCTTGTCTAGGAGAAGGACGTTGGTCTCGGCATTCGATATCGTTATGACACATAGTCGCAAGCAATCATTCATTACCCAGGCGTTTCAGTTCGCGGATGCCTTGCTGGTGTGGGTGGCGTTTTTGGTCGGGTCTGGGTTGCGCGACGTGGTGCGCTATCTGCTGGACATGGGCATCGTCGATGAGTCTGTGCTGGCCTCGATGAACTGGATTCTATATCTCTGTGTGCCATTTATCCCATTGCTACTCGATCGGTTTGGATTCTATGAGCGCATGCGCCAGAAGACAACGAGGACCTCGGTGCAGCAGCTGTTGCGAGTGCTGGTGGTGATCATTTTGTTTATCGGGGCCATTGCGGTGTTTGCCAAGTGGGTGGATGCTCGCCGCTTGATTTTGGGCATCGGACTGATTTTTGTATTTGTATTGTTGCTGCTGCGGGATCGGATGACGACCCTTTGGTTGAAGAGGCGCGGGTGCAATGCCGCGGCGAGGGAACGGGTGGTCATCGCAGGCTCAGGCCAGGAAATTGACGAATTTTTGAGCCAGCTGGATCCGGAGATCACGGCCGATTGGAATATTGTGGAACGCTTTGATTTGCGTTTGCGGGGGGTTGATGAATTGTTCGACCTGCTCAAGGATCAAGCGGTGGGGCGGGTCTTGTTTTCGGCGAAGCACACCGAGTTTGAGAAGGTGGCCAAGGCCGTGGAAGCCTGCGAGTTGCAAGGCGTGGAAGCCTGGATTGCCGCGTCGTTTATTCGGGCGCAGATCGCCCGGCCGGAATTCGACATGGTGGGAACCAAGCCGATGCTGGTGCTGCGCTCGACGCCAGAGTTATCCTGGGAAGTGATGTTTAAGGCCGTGTTTGACCGGGTGGCTGCGGTGCTGGTGATTCTGGCGAGCTCGCCGCTGTGGCTGCTGGCGTACATTGGCGTGCGGGTGACGAGCCCGGGTGCGCCGGTGTTTTTCTCGCAAATGCGGGCGGGCCGCTATGGCAAGCCATTCCGGATGTGGAAATTCCGCACAATGGTGCCCAACGCGGAAGAGTTACTGGAAAAAATCAAAGCGGAGCATGGCAATGGGATGGACGGCCCGGTATTCAAGTTGGACCATGATCCACGGGTGTTTCGCTTCGGTGCTTGGTTGCGCAGCCGCAGCATCGATGAATTGCCACAATTGCTCAACGTGGTGCTTGGCGACATGAGTTTGGTTGGGCCGCGGCCATTGCCGTTGTACGAGGTAGCGGCTTTCAGTAAGATGGCACACCGGCGGCGCTTGAGCGTCAAGCCGGGGATCACTTGTGAGTGGCAGGCCGGCGGGCGCAATGCCATCACTAGCTTTGAGCAGTGGGTCGAACTCGACCTGCACTACATCGATCATTGGTCGTTGTGGTTAGATTTTATCATCCTGCTCAAAACCATTCCCGCGGTTTTCTTCTGCAAGGGCGCGAAGTAACCTTGGTGCAGGTCGCGGCGTTTGTTCTATCTGTATGTCCGCCCAATAATCACCGCGCATGAGATGTATTGTAGTGGCGCTCTGTGAGCGCCGATGTGCATGAGATGGCGCTTGGAGTGCGGCAGCTTGCTGCCGCCAGGCCAAGCCAGCTTGCTGGCGAGTGTCGGCGTGCGGCGGTTCATTGGCGGTGCATGAGCAGCGGCGGTCATAGACGCGCCGCTATCAATGCGGCCAGATATTCTGGCACGGCTCCCGCCGGTTATTGTTTAGATTTCCGATTATGACAATTATAGCGGCAATTTTTCTGATGGTGTCGATGTGGCTGGCGGTGCTGCTAGGGCCGGTATTGAACGCGTGGCAATGGGGCCCCTCATTGTTGGCGCTGGGGGTGGCGGTGGTGGCGGCGCTAGCGGCGATTTGGCGGCGTGGCCTGGGTGGGACAGGTGGCTGGATGATGGCCGTGGGGACCTTGGTTTTGGTTTGGTTCGGAGGGCGGGCCTGGGGTTCGCCGGTGGCTGAGTATGGGATGGCCGACGGGTTGTTGCTGGCAGCGGTGGCGGGATGCTTTTTGGTGGTGGGGGCTATGCAGGAACAGCGTGCGGCGCAACGGGTGTTGATGTGGGGACTGGCATCGTTGGTGCTGGCGAGTGCGGTGGTGGTGTTTCGGCAAGTGGTCGAACCGGAGTTTACTCCGGGTTTTGTGGCTCGCTTCGCCTTGCCCTCGGGATTTTTCGGCCACTACAACGAAGGCGCAAATTTTCTCATCGGTGCCTCGTGTGTGGTGGGCGGCGCCGCATTGGCCGGTCGCTATCACAAGCTTGAACGCTGGCTATGGGGCATGATTGCGGTGGCCGGAATCACGGCGGTTTACTTTACCCGCTCGCGTGGCGGGATTTGTGGGGCCGCCTGCGGCTTGGGGGTGTTTGCGCTGATGGCTTTGATTATCGGCAAGCACCAGGGGGCGCGGTGGTTTGCACCCGGGATAGTGGCCGTGCCGCTCATCGGCTTGGTGGTGGCGGGGTTTTTGTTCAAGGGTTGGAGCGATGCCCAGATGGTTAGAAATCAGCAGGCCGGCATCGATCGGATGATGGATAATTCCATCCGGCTCAATCTGGTGGGTATCGCCGTGTCATGCGTCAGCTTGCATCCGTGGACAGGTGGGGGGAGTCGCAGCTTCAGTTGGGAATGCAACCGGTTTTGGGATATGGACATGTACGGTGCGGGTAGCGCCCGACCCGAGCAGGTGCATAATGAAATCATGCAGACGGCGGCGGATTACGGGCTTGTCGGCGCTGGATTGTTAAGCGGGTTCATTGGGGCCATGGTGGTGCTGGCGGTGATCCGTGCGGTGTTTCCGGAGGCCACTAACAAGCAATCAAACTCTGATGGGTGGCGGCTTGGCGGCTTGGCTGGCCTCGTCGGCATGTTGATCGAATCAAACTTTAGTTTCGTGTTCCACTTGCTGCCCGCAGCTTTGTTGTTAGGATTGTGTCTTGGTGGTGTAGCGCAGTCGGGCAGCGCCGAGCGCGCGGGCAAGATGGTGGCGGCAAAATCTTTTGGCCAGGCGATTCTGGCCAGCGCTGTGGCCTTGATCGGCGCGGCCTGGTTGCTGCCAATCGCGTGGGCGGGCACGCGGGTGACAGCGTTGCGGTGGGACGAGCAGCGTATCAAACGCTCGGAAATTTTGCCGGTGGTCAAGATTGCGGTGCTCACCGAGGCGATCGGGCTGTGGCCATCGGCGGCGTTCTATCAGGAGAGAGGGGAGGCCTTTCAACAACTCTCCGCCCAAGCGCCTCAGGGAGGCGTTGATCGGGCAGCGGTGACTTGTGCCGTGGAGGATTACCGGCGGGCATCGGTCTTGAATCCATTTGTTCCCGGCCCGGTGGTGAACCGCGCCAACCTGCTTGGTTTGTTAGGCAAGGATGCCGAGGCGATGCAGCAGTTTGAGCGGGCGATCGAGTTGGAGGGCGGTATGGAGGGGGGCTTCAAGGCAGGCTATTCGAAGGCCGTGTATTTGCGTCAAAAGGCGGAGCGCTTGTTAGCTGAGAAGCGCGAGGCGGAGGCGTTGGTCGCCTTGTTGGATGCGCGGGAGGCGCTGGTGAAGTCCAGTCGCTTCCCAAGCGGAGAGCCGTTGTGGGGAGAAGCGTGGGGCTTGCGCGTCAGTATTGGCGAGCGCCTGGGGGTGTTGTTGAGTTTGGCTGGCCGGGATCAGGAGGCCGAAGCGGAGTTTGAGAATGTCGTCTTGGTGCCGGGCGGCGGCGGGATGCGCTACCTTGAGGCCTGGCATCTGCGGTTGCAGGCGAAGCGCATCTGGCATAAGCGCGAGCCCGAGGCGGCGCTGGCGCTATTTTTGAAGGCGCGGCGTGTGATGAATCTCGGTGGACCATTGCCTAGCGGAGTGACGGCCGATGACTTAGCCAAGCTGCGTGCGGACGTGGACTACTGCATCGGATTTCTCAAAGGCGCGCAAGTTGAGCCCGCCAAGTTGCCCGGTGAGTGAGCCATTACTTGGCGATTTGTTGCCAATTGATTTGGGTTTCGGCAAACTCGGCGAGCAAACTCTGGAGTTTTCTATCGACTTCTTGCTCGCTAATGGGGCTCTCGATCCAGGGGATCTTGCCAAACCACATTGAAACGCTGACGTAGGCCCAGCGTTGGTCGATGCCGCGCACGATGCGGTCACTCATATCCGAAATTGTGCGTTGGAGATGATCGTGTTCGATGCGATCGTGGCCGACAAAGAAGTAATAGGTGACGCAATCGAAATGGCGGTCGAGCTTGCGGTTGGTTTTATTGGTTAGGGTTTGAATGGAACGCAGACGGCGCAGGGTGACGGATCGGCCGTTGGCGAGCCCGAGGCTGACATCTCTGGAGGAGAGGATGGCGTGGCCTTGGGCGGGCATGCAACGCTCCGGACGGTGGATCGAATTGTTTAAATCATGCCCGGATAGCACGACCGACAAGTCGACTCGGTCCGGGACGAGGAGTCCCTCTTGCGAGTACTCGTCCGGGCGGGGACACAGGCAAATGGCCTTGGCAAATTTCGTATCCTTGGCCAGCGTGCCGATTTCTGCCTCAGTCGGCGGCATGCTCTGCAATTGCCAGGCGCCGACCGCGGCGGGCAGCGTCATGTTGATCGCTGACTGGGCTGCCGCACCGGTTTGAGGTAGGAACTGGGTCGAGCCGAGGGTGGCGGCCAGTAATATGGGTAGGATCAAGGCCCTGAGTTTCATGCAACGGGGGGGGGCGGGTTGGCTGGCGAGGAGTGGCTCACGACCCTCCGCCTAAGCTGCTTGTGCCGCGAGTGATGCCACGGCAGTCCGCCTTCCAGCAGCGAGTGCAAGCCTAACAGAAGCAGCAGCGAGAATGGATAAAACAGCAACAGCCCAGACCAATCGTGCCAAGTCTCGCGAGCCCACTTGGCATCGCCATATTCGGCAATCACAAAAATCGATGTCACTCGCAGCGCGTTGCCGGCGATGGCCAAGGGGACCGCTGAGGTGAACAACAGGACCTTTTTCCATAAGGCGATCTTGGCCACATAAGCCCAGGCCGCCGAAATCATCAGCAGCGCCATGAGTGAATGGATGCCGCTGCAACCGCCCGCGATGCTCAGCGGCGGCCAGTCGCCCTTGACCGGCAGAATATCAGTGCCTTGGGTGTAGGTGGCCACCCCGCAGCAGCCCGCACCGTGGTGCGCCAGCGCGGTGGCCAGCAGTTGCAGGTGCATGGTCGCTTGCTGAAAGCTGGGCAAGGGGATGGCCAACCAGAAGAAAAACAACGGGAAACTGACGATTCTAGCGACTTGCCAGCCCCACAAGTGCCATGCCGCCCCCCACAGCAAGAAGGGCAGGCCGGCGACGGCGACGCGGGGTTGCAGGGTCCGGAAAGCCAGCATGTAGCAGGCGGCGCCAAGCAGCACGGCTAGGAGTCCCCAAAAGCTGCCAGTTTTGGCTGCGGCGCGGATATCTTGGTGGCGATAGATGATCAAACCCGCGATCAAAAATGGGAAAATCACTCCATGGCCGTAATCGTTGTCGCTGTTCCAAGCGCTGCGAAGCCATCCGAGCGCGGATAAGTCCCGTCCGGCTCCAAACAAGGGCACTATCCCGAAAAACCACAGCACAATCGCGGCGGAAATGACCCCTGTGCCCCATAGCTCCCAAGCAATGCCGGACTTTTCCGGTGCAGGGGGCGGGGGACTCGCTGCTTGGGTTTGGTTCATGGTGGCTGGCTGCGAAGGGGCGGTGCAAATGGCGTTTTTCAAGCAAAGTGTTGCCGAGCGGCCGTTGAATGTCAACACTGCCGCCGCCCCGCCCTACCGTCTATGAAACTTATCAGTGGAACCGCCCATCGCGCCCTTGCCGAACGTATCGCCGAAAACCTTGGACAACCGCTTGCCGACGTCCACGTCACTGCCTTTCCGGACGGTGAGACGTTTGTGAAAATCAACGAGAACATCCGCGGAGCCGACGTTTTCATCATCCAGCCGTCCTGCCCGCCGACCAATCACAACATCATGGAGTTGCTTATCATGGTGGACGCCGCCCGTCGCGCCAGTGCCGGGCGCATCACCGCGGTGATGCCGTTTTATGGCTACGCCAGACAGGATCGCAAGGACCAGCCGCGGGTGCCCATCACGGCCAAACTGGTGGCTAACCTGCTGACATCCGCAGGCGTCGGCCGGGTTCTGACCATGGACCTGCACGCGCCGCAAATCCAAGGGTTTTTCGATATTCCGGTGGACCACCTCTACGCTAAATCGGTGCTCATAAACCACCTTCGCGAGCAACATCCCGATGCCACCAACCTCACCGTCGTCTCGCCAGACGTCGGCGGGGTGAAAATGGCCCGTGCCTACGCCGATGCCCTGGGTGCCGAGTTGGCCATCGTCGCCAAGCACCGCATCAGTGCCACTCGCGTGGAAGCGATGAACGTCATTGGCGAGGTGGAGAACCGGGATGTGCTGCTTGTCGATGACATGACCGAAACGGCTGGCACGCTCAAGGCGGCGGCCGAGATTTTGCGCAAGCATGGTGCGCTGCGGATTTTCGCCGGCGTCTCGCACGCGATTTTGGGCGAGCTGGGCCACCGCCGCTTGGACGATTCCGAGATTGAGGAAGTGATCACCACCGACTCCGTGCCACAGGCTGCCGGCAAAAAGGTCCGTGTCGTGAGCATCGCCCCCTTGCTGGGTGAGGCCATTCGTCGCATCAGCGATGGTCAGTCGGTCACCTCCCTGTTTGAGGTCTGAAAAGTCAGTTGCAGGTTTTTAGAACATTTTTTTGACAAGTCGGCTGCGGGCGGTTACACAGTCCGCCCCCCGTTGCCGCAGGCACAACCCTCCGGCCTTTCTCACCCCCACCTCAAACGTCCTCTCTGATATGGCCACCAAGCAAACGATTCAAGCAGCCGTGCGTGCCCGCACCGGTTCCGGCAGACTCAACCAAATGCGCCGCGAAGGCTGGCTGCCGTCGGTTATTTACGGACGCGGCACCGAAAACCAAAATCTCAAGGTGCATGCCAAGACGTTTTCCGAGATGCTCACCAAGAGCAGTTCGCAAAATATCCTCGTCAACCTCGATATCGAGGGTGCCGGCACCCGTTTGGCCTTCCTTCAGGCCGTCCATCGCGACGCGCTTTCCGGCCACCCCTTGCACGCCGACTTTTTGGCCATCGACGAAAACACCCCCATCACCGCACATATCCCGGCTCACCTCACCGGTGAAGCCATCGGCGTCAAGGCCGGCGGCTTGCTCGAGCAATACATCCACGCCCTCGAAATTACCTGTCTGCCTAACGATTTGCCGGAAACTCTCAGCTTCGACGTCTCGCATCTGCAAGTCGGCGAATCCATGCACGTCGCCGACGTGACGTTCCCCGAAGGTGTCCGCACGACCCATGCCCCTAGCGTCGTGATTGCCCACGTTGGCAAGCAGGGTGGGGGTGCCGACGAGGCGGCAGCTGCTACTGCTGCCGCAGCTCCTGCTGCTAAGAAGTAAGCCATTTTCACCCAAGCCTGTTTTTCTACGCCCGGTCAGCCATCGCTGCCCGGGCGTTTTTTTGCCCATGCAACAAGAGGAGCTTGAAGCAACGCTTTGTCCTCCCGACTCACTTGGCCGCCTCCACACAAAAGTTACTTCAGGTTCCACACCCGGCGCAGGCATCGCAGGTACCCGATTTTTCCGATTCCCTTGCTCAGCTGGATGGGGCAAGCTCGGGCATGCGCATTGATATCGTGACGTTGTTTCCTGAGGTGGCGCTGGCCCCGCTGAGTGATTCGATCATCCAGCGGGCGCGGGCGGCAGGCATCGTCGAGGTGCGGGCGCATCAGTTGCGGGATTGGTCGCAGGACAAGCATCGGCGGGTGGACGATTCGCCGTGCGGCGGCGGGCCTGGGATGGTGTTGCAGCCGGAGCCGCTGTTTGCGGCGGTGGCGGCACTGCGCGGGCCGGATACGCGGGTGCTGCTGATGACGCCTCAAGGCCGGCCCTTCAAGCAAGCGCTGGCCCGGGAGTTGGCTGCGGAAGCGCATCTGCTGATCCTTTGCGGCCACTACGAGGGCGTGGACCAACGGGTGATCGAGGCGCTGGTGGATTTGGAGTTGTCCATCGGTGATTATGTTCTAACCAACGGAGCGGTGGCCGCAGCGGTGGTGTGCGACGCCATCATCCGGCTGCTGCCCGGCGCGCTGGGCGACGCGCGCTCGTCGGAGGATGAATCGTTTTCCGATCCGCAATTGCTTGAGGCACCGAGTTACACGCGGCCGATCGAGTATCGGGGGATGCGCGTGCCAGAGGTGCTGGTTTCCGGCCATCACGGGAACATCGTCGAGTGGAAACACCAGCAGGCGCTGGCCCGCACCCGCGCCAACCGTCCGGATCTGCTAGTGCCGCATATGACGAACCAGCGCCCGGCCCGTGGGGGAGGCTGCGAGCTTCTCTAACGACGCTGGCGGTCCCTCTGCCACCAAGCGGCCGCCGTGAATGCCGCCGCCGGGGCCGAGCTCGATGACCCAGTCGGCCGCAGCTATCACGTCGAGGTGATGTTCGATGACCAGCACGCTGTGGCCGGCATCACGCAAGCGGAAAAACGCGGTGAGCAAGCGTTGGACGTCACCGAAGTGCAGGCCGGTGGTGGGTTCATCAAACAGATAGAGCGTGTGCGGTGCCTGGGGGCGGGCGAGTTCGACGGCGAGTTTGAGGCGTTGGGCTTCGCCGCCGGATAGCGTGTTGGCAGCCTGGCCGAGTTGGAGGTAGCCGAGCCCGAGGTCTTCCAGAATCTCCATGATGCGGTGCAGCTTGGGAATCGGCCGGAACATCTGACGCGCCTCACTGACGGATAGGTCGAGAATGCCGGAAATGGATTGCCCCTTGTAGGTAACCTCGAGGGTTTCCCGGTTGAAACGTTTGCCGTTGCACGCCGGGCATGCCACCCACGCGTCGGGCAAAAAATGCATCTCAATTTTGAGCCGGCCATTGCCCTGGCAGCGCTCGCAACGCCCGCCGGCGGCATTGAAGCTGAAGCGCCCCGGCCCGTAGCCGCGCTGTTTGGATAGTGGCAGCTTGGCAAACAACTCGCGCACCACCTCAAACGCACCGGTGAACGTCGCCGGATTGGAGCGCGGGCTGCGGCCAATCGGCGATTGGTCGGCCACCACGCATTT
>WBXE01000081.1 GCA_008932955.1 Verrucomicrobiota bacterium | reverse complement strand
TCGGACTGGTCGGACTGGTCGGACTGGGAGCCGGGAGCGGGGGAGGTTGGGGGGCCTGGGCGGCGGTCAAAGAGAGGCTCAAAACCAGGAGTGCGAAAGCGCGGAGGACAAGCATGGGGGAGGAGGAATTGGGAGTGGGGAAATGAAATGGGTTGCAGCGGGTTTTTAACCACGGATTACACGGATTGAAGAGGCTTAGACGGAAAAGATGACCTCAATCTATCTACTTCTCGGAGCACCCTAAAGGTGTCGGCCAAATAATTCATAACTCTTTTAGTATCTGTGTAATCTGTAGTTCCTGTTGGCATTTTGAGGGTTAGCGGCCGGAGGCGCGACCGCTGCTGCGGCCGGCGGGTTGGGCGGGCTGGGTGCCGGTGCTGGGAGGAGGGACGACGCGTGGCCGCGGCTGGCGAATGACATTAGTCGGGGCGGGGACCAGCGGCGCCACCGGCGGCACCGGCGGCACCGGCTGGCCGGGCTGGCCGGGTTTTTTGAGGGCGACCTTGGCGACGGGGGGTTTGGGAACGCTGAGTTTTTCGTCGAAGGTGACGCTGCCGGTGATGGTCCCCTTGGAGAGATAGACGACGGTGCCCAGCGGCTTGTCGGGGTCGCGCTCAATGCGCAGCACCTGGTACTCGGAGGGCTGGTCGGTATCGATGGGCGGCACCACTTCGGTCGGGTTTTTCTTATTGATGAGGGTGATGAGATAGCCGCCGGCGATGGGGGCGATGCCTTTGAGCGCCAGATCATCAAATGGGTTGGCCACCGGTGCGTCATCCACCGGCTTGGGCGGCGCCGTGAACGGAGATTTGGTCCATAACTCACTGTAGCGCGAGAGCGGGGCCTTCTTCGGCAAATCCGCAGCATGCAAGCCAGTGAGGGCGAGCAGCAGCAGCAGGCTGGGGCGGATGAGCGGGTACATGTCAGGCGGATGGCGCGGGGACAAACCATTGCTCGACCGTGGCAGTGCAGTCGATGAGGGTGTCGTCCTCTTTGTTGGGCGAGAGGCGTATGTAGGTAACGCAGCGGAGGTTGTCAGGTGAATTGAGATGGTCGAACCAAGTGTAAAGCGAGCGTTCGGGACCGACGACGGTGAGACTGACTTTGACGCGGTGGTAATAGTGGCCGGACTGGTCGGTGGGGAGAAGTTTTTCGGTTTTAAAAGTGAGGCCGACGACGGGCACGTCTTTTTCGGCGAGTTCCAGCAAGGCGGTGAGGACCGGTTGGCTCTCACTGGGTTTGGGTTCGTGCTGGTCGAGCCATTCCATTTGGCTTTCGACCTCCTCGCGACTGGCGCGGATCGCTTCCGCCTGTTGCAGGTCGCTGACGGCTTTGAAGTGCTTGCCGGCGATATCGGCTCGCAGCTTGACGAAGTAGTTGAAGCCTAACAAATTAAGGATAGCGAAGCCACCGATGGCGAAGAAGGTGAGGAGTTTTTTTTCACGAGGGGACACAGGCGGAGAGAGGCAGGGGGGGGAGGAATGGCGGGGGGCTGGAGTGGTAATGCCGTAGGTGCCAGGATTTGTCGGTGGGGACCGGCAAAGGCTGGGTTAATTTTTGGGTGGGGCGGCGGTGTAGACGAATTCCCAGCCACGGATGCTTTTCGAGGCTTCGGGGGTTTGCCAGATGAGGCCGACGAGGTCATTGCTCTTGCGCAGGGCGAGGCTGAACTGGCCGACAGCGGCTTGTTGCTGGGCCTCGCCGGTGAGGGAGATTTCGTTGGCGGAGACTTCGGCGGTTTTGAGGCGGAGGCTGCTGTTGGGAGGGATGCAGCGGGAAATGCGGTAGAGGATATCGACGGGGGCTTGGCTCAGATCCACGGCGTGGTGAAGTTCGTCCCACTTGGCGAGATGGGTGGTGAAGGCGATGGCATCGGGAGCTGCGGCCCGGGCTTGCTTGCGCAGCAGGGTGGTGTCGGTGTGGGTTTTCCAGAGTTGGTAGCTGGAAAAGCCGATGAGGGCGAGATAGGCGAGGGCGACGGCGGCGATGGAGAGGATGACATTGCGGCGGCGGCGGGCGCTGCGGCGGGCGGCGCGCACGTCAGCGGGCAGGAGTTTGCTGCGGGGGCTGGGCAGGACCGGGGCAGGCCGCGGCGAGACGTCCACCGGCACATGGAAGGCGCCGGCCAAGGCTCCTGGCGACGTGAGTTCGGCGTGGGTCCAGAGCAGCACGCGGGCGGGCGCCAAGTCGATGTCTTGCAGCGACAACTGGATGATGGCGAGGCGGATTTCGCGGACCAGGGAGTCATCGGGGGTGGCGGCAGAGGTGGAAGTGGCCTGGCAATAGACCGGTTTCCCCTGATGGGAGAGGCAAAATACCCAGCGGCCAAATTCTTTCCACACCGCCAGACAATCGCCAGGCATCGGATAGGCACGGGCCGAGATGTCGAATTCTTTGGGCCCACGCAACGGCAACTCACCATCGACGGGTGCCCGCAGGTGGACCGAGAGCAGGGCCGTGGTGCTGCCTTGGCGGGCAATGACGAAGGTGTCGGTGAGTTGGCCGGCCATCGGGTCGGGGCGCATCCCGAGGCCTTCGGCGTGCATCACCGCGAGCTCGGGAAACAACGAGTCGTCCTCGCTGGTGACCTTCATCGGAATGGCGGTGATCGCCTTGACCGGGAAAAACATCAGGATATCGCCGCTGGGAACCCCGATTAACTCGCTGGCTCGCGAACTGGGCGAGGCGGAATGAAGGGTGAACTCAGCCTCGGCTTGGCTGGTCCAGATTTCCCAACCGGTGGCGCCGGGGATGAGGAGGATTTGATCGGTGGGCTTGCTCACGGGATGATTTCTTCGAAGCGATCAAGAAGCGCGGGTTGGCCGGTGCGGTTGCGCACGACAACCGTGATGCGGCGCTTGGCTGAACCGGCGGTACCGGTGCTCTCGATGCGGGTGGTGGTATCGTTCACAGTGAAGCGCTGGGCTAAGTCCGGGCGACTATTCACGTCGATGGCCAAAAGATCAAGCGCGTCCTTTGGCGATTTGAACGGAACGTCGTCCTCGGTGCCGCGGACGCCGTCAGCGCCGCACACGGCCCGGGGGATGAAGGCGGCCACTTCGACGGAGGCGCCGGTAGCGGCGGCGATGAGTTCGGCGGAGGCGTCGTTGAGGTCGAGGCCGCCGCTGCTCCAGACGGTGAACCAGTTGCGCCAATCCGGGCGGACGGCTTCGACGAGATCCATGCCGCGCACCAAGCGCATTTCATCAATATTGTAAAATGGCCGGTTGAAGGGCTGGTTGATGCGTCGCTGGCTTTCGTACCAATCTTTTTCGGCACCGTTGAGCGAAACGTTGTCATCGGCGTCGATCCAGTCGGCTAGACAGGCGGTGATGGCCTGAGCGGTGTCGAGCTCCAGGCCCCAAGAGATGAACAGGTCGCGCAGCAGGGCGGTATCGTTGCGCAGGAGAATGGTATTGATATTGAAGCGGCCGCCTTCGGAGAGGATGTTCACGTCGTAGCCGCCGCCGGCAGCCTCATCGAAATGGTGGAGGAGGGGGTCGTCGCGTTTGACGACGGGGTTGGAGCCGACGGCGATGCCGATTTCGGCGATATTGCGGGCGCGGGCGCCGTGGACTTTGGCGGCAGTGAGCTCCATATCGAAGGCGATGACGCGCAGGGCGACCATGGTGGCCATGCCGAGCACCGCGATGAGCCACAGCACGGCGACCAAGGCGAAACCTTGGGAGCTATGGGAGTCTGGTCGGTGGAGAGTCGTCACTATTTTTTAATGGTGCCGGGAGCGGGTAGGTTACCGGTTGGAAGGGTAATGGTGCCAGGCGTGGTGGTGCCAGGAGCGATGGGAGCGGGAGCGGCAGTGGCGCCACCGCCTTGCATGATTTGGCGCAAGGCGACTTCGGGGTTTTGTTTGGTGGGGATCCAGAAGATATGGCGCAATTCCTCGCCCTTGTCACCGAAGGCGACGGTGAGTTCGAGTTGGAGCGGCAGGCGGCCCTGGACGTCCCAATCGTATTGCCACTCCATGGAGCTGCCATCCAGGACGCGCCACTCGAAGAAAGCGACATCCTTGAGGAGCTCCACTTCGGCAAACGGCTTGTTGTCGAGATTGCTCTTGCCCCCATCGAGGGAGGCCGAACCTTCGAGGATTTCATTTTCGTAATAGCGCAGGACGATGGCCAGGAAGCCGCTGCGGCGGCGCAGGGTCGAGAGTTGGACGGCCTTGGCGATGCGCGGTTGGCCACCCCAGGTAAAACTGAGAGGCACATTTTGGAGGGTCAGGTCGGAGAGGTATTGGCCGCTGGTTTTCTGCACCTGCAGGTCGAAGCGGGTATTGCCCGGCAAGGCCGAGAACCGCTTGCCCAGTAACTCGAAAAACGCCTGATGCAGCATTTCCTCATTCTGGGATTTGACCAGCATGTTGCCCAAGGTGAGCGACGAGCGGGCAATCCCAAACACCATCCCAATGAGCAGGGCCATCAAAAACATCGCCATCACCACCTCAAGCAGCGTGAAGCCAGCTCGCTTCGAATTGTCGGTTCGGTAAGTCATGGCTGGTACATGCGGCCGTAGCGCCAGGTTTCTGCGGCGCGTTCTTGCCAAGCGCCGGATTCGTACCAGCGGGCGGTCACGGTGATGAGGTACATTTCCTGCAGTTGCACCCCGTCTTGGCTTTCAAGGCTGTTGAGGAGGGTGATGGCGGTGGTCATCTCAATGCCGCTTTTGCCAACTGGGTTGCTGGTGCTGCCCTCTTCGAGCACTGGCTGCGAGAGGGCCTCGTCCAGCGCGCTGTCCAGCACCCGGGTGATGCGCAATTCGCTTTGTGCAAACAAGGCGGCTTTGGCCATCGCATTCATGGCGACGGCAAAGCCGGTGGCGGCGGCACTGAACACGGCCAGCGCCAAGACCACCTCTAGCAAGAGGAAGCCGCGCTGGCCCTTGCGGCCGGAATGGAGCGGGAGGATCATTTGACTTCCATGGCGGTGTCGCAAATGCTGGCGGTGAGCGGATGATAGGTGTCCTCGATGTAGTTGCTGCCAATGGTGAGGCGGACGCTGACCGGTTCGCACAGGCCGTCGGGATCGAAGCGCCAGATGTGGGGGAAGTGATCACTCATGGGGAGCCATTCCACAGTATTCCAGCGGCGCACGAAACTGGCCATTTTCGCGTCGAAGCTGAGTTGATCATGCACCGGGCTGGCGGCACCGGCACTGGGGATGATGACGCGCTCGCCGCCGATGGAGTGACCGCCGAGGGTTTTTTTATCATCCTGGCCGGCCTCGGCGAAGGGCAACAGGCGCACCCCCCCCGGTCGGAACTCTAGGGCGTAAGGGATTTGCTGGAGAATCGAGATGGTGCGGGCCCGCTTAGCCAATAACTCGACCTGCCCGGATGCCTTGCGCAGATCGCGTTCGTCGGTGGCAAAAACCATGATCGTCACCGCGCCCCCAAGCAGCACCGCCGCAATCGCGAGAACCATGACGATCTCAATCAGGGTAAAGCCCTGCGGGGATCTACTTCGTGTCTTGACTGCTGAGGTCATCTGCGGTGTTTTCCATGCCGTCGGGCCCTTTGCTGATGATTTCGGGTTCCGTGGCATTGCGCCGGCCGGGGAAGCGGTAGAGGTATTCGTTGTCCCATGGATCAAGCGGCACCTTCTTCATGATGGCCGACCAGCGTGATGGCACCGGGTTGGTTGAAGGCCTCTCCACAAGGGATCGAAGTCCCTGCTGGGTCGTCGGATAAAACCCATTGGCGGTTTTGTACTGCATTAAATTCGAGCTGATCGTTTGAAAGTCCGAGTCAGCCCGGCCCATTTTGGAGGAGCCCAAAATACCGAGACTCGAGTAGATGGCCCCGCCCAAAAGCATCGCGATGATGCCAAGGACGATGACCATTTCAAGAAGGGTGAAACCGGCGTTGCGGCGGGTCTTGCGGCGTGGAAGGGGGAGTCTCATGGAGGTGATGAAGGCTGGGTGCGGGGTGAGCCTGGCACGGAAATGAACACCGGGCGACTCCAAAGTTGTCGGCAATTTTTTTGTTTTGTAGCGTCAGAGGTGTCGGCCATCCGGGATTGTGGGGAGTTGGACGAGCTCGCCGCGTGGCGGTTTTGAGCTTGAAGAGGGAGTTCTGAAGCTGGGGTCGGCCCAGCTTTTAATCCATGAAAAATCCGTGTCATCCGTGGTTTCCATTTGGCTTTCTAGGGTTATGCTCGCGCCATGCAGCAGCCCGCACCTATCCCCAACAATATCGTCCTCATCGGATTCATGGGTTGCGGGAAATCCACCATCAGCCGCGAACTGCGCCGCTTGCTGGGCTATCCACTGGTCGATATGGACGCCATCATCGAGCAGCGAGCCGGCAAGCCGATTGCCCGGATTTTCGAGGAGGATGGCGAGAGGGTGTTTCGCGACATGGAAAGCGGCTTGCTGGGCGAGTTGGCGGCGGCGGAGCAACCCGCGCAAATCATCGCCACCGGCGGCGGGGTGGTCATCCGGCCGGAAAACCGCGCCGTCTTGGAGCATATTGGCTACGTCGTGTGGTTGTGTGCGCCGCCGGAGGTGATTTTCAATCGCACCCGCAACAGCCACGAGCGGCCCTTGCTTCACGCTGAAGATCCACTCACGCGGATCAGCCAGTTGCTCACTCAACGCGAACCATGGTATCGCCAATGTGCCCATCTCAGCGTCGATACCGCCGGGCTGAGCAGCCGCGAAATAGCCACCGGTATCCTTGAAAGCGCCCGCTATTTCTTCACCGGCCACCACTCATCCCCATGCCGGAAGCCCTGAAAGCCCTCGCCGCAGACCTCGGCTTCGACGACTGCCGCATCGCCCGCGCCGCCCGCGCCGCCCACGCCGATACCTTTCAGCAGTGGCTCGCCGATGGCAGTCACGGCGATATGGCCTGGATGGCCCGCGACCCGGAGCGCCGCTGCGATCCGCGCGAAGTGCTGCCAGGCTGCCGCTCGATCATCTGCCTCGCCTTGAATTACTATCCGGGTAGTAGCCCGTTTCCGGCTGGTGCCACCGGCGGCTACCGCATCGCCCGCTATGCTTGGAACAACGATTACCATCATGTAATCGAACAAAAGCTGGCTGAGTTTGATGTGGCGCTGCAGGCGCGCGGCGGGGTGCAGCGGGGTTATGTGGACACCGGGCCGGTGCTTGAGCGCGATTTCGCCAGTGCTGCGGGCCTCGGCTGGAATGGCAAATCCACCCTGCAAATTCACCGCCGGCTGGGTACCTGGTTCTTTCTAGCTGAAATATTGACCACTCTCGAGTTGCCGGCCGACCCGCCCCTCGCCGATCACTGTGGCAATTGCACCCGCTGCATCACCGCCTGCCCGACCCAAGCGATCACCTCGCCCCATCATGTGGATGCCCGCCGCTGCCTCGCCTATCTGAGCATCGAGCACAAGGGGGCCATTCCCGAAGAATTTCGCCGCGCCATGGGCGGGCGCATCTACGGCTGCGACGATTGCCTCGACGCCTGCCCGTGGAACCGCTTCGCTCAAGTAAGCGCCGACCTAACATTCCACGCGCGCGCCGCCATTTTTGACCACCAGTTGCGCGATTTTCTGGCCTTGGATGCTGCTGGCTTCCGGCAACTTTTCGCCGGTTCGCCGATCGCGCGGCTCAAGCGTCCGCGGTTTTTGCGCAACGTGTGCGTGGCGCTGGGCAATATGGGTAGCAGCGAGGATGTGCCGGCCTTGCGGCTTGCCGCGCTGGACCCGGATCCGCTCATCGCCGAACACGCCGCCTGGGCGCTGGAGCAAATTCACGGCCGCGACATGAGTTGCGACTCACTTGGCCCGGCTGCGGACTTAGGGAGCGACGACCTTACTGTCGTCGTGAGGAAGAAACGCCCATGAAGCGAGTCTTAGGGACTTGCTCATGGGCCACTTTTCCGCTACCACCACAGGAATGTGGTGGCTCCCTAGCTACCACCACAGGAATGTGGTGGTTCCTTAGCTACCACCACAGGAATGTGGTGGCTCCTTAGCCGAGCTATCTTCAAGCTTGGCGTCTTGGGCCTGAGGCTTAGCCTCGCTAGCTCAAGACAATTTCCACCGGGCAATGGTCGGAGCCGTGGACATGCGGGAGAATGGCGGCGGAAACCACCCGCCCGATGAACGGCGTGGAGACCCCGAAGTAATCGATGCGCCAACCGATGTTGCGCGGCCGCGCCCCGGCCCGATACGACCACCACGAGTAAGCATCCGCTAGGTCTGGATTGAAATGCCGGAAGGTGTCCACAAACCCGGCCGCTAGCAAACTGGAAAAGCTGGCGCGTTCCTCGTCGGAAAATCCCGGGCTAAAACGGTTTTCGCGGGGGCGGGCGATGTCGATTTCCTGGTGGGCGACGTTGAGGTCGCCGCAAAATACCACCGGCTTGCCCGTGGCCAGATTTTCCAGGTGCAGGCGGAATGCCTCATCCCAGGTGAGTCGGTAGGGCAGGCGCCGCAAGCCGTCCTGGGCGTTGGGCGTGTAAACATTCACCAGATAAAACTCCGGATATTCCAAGGTCAGCACCCGGCCTTCGGTGTCGTGCTCGTCGATGCCCATGCCCAAGGTCACCTTCAAGGGTTTTTCGCGGCTGAACACCGCCACCCCCGAGTAACCCGGCTTGGTGGCGGAATTCCAATACCCATGATAGCCGCCCAACTCCAATGGCAGCGGCACCTGCTCCGCCCGCGCCTTGGTTTCCTGCAAGCACAGGATGTCCGGCTGCTCAGCCGTCACGAACTCACCAAAGCCTTTGCCTAACACCGCCCGCAGGCCGTTCACATTCCAGGATAACAATTTCATCGCTTTTTTCGTTTATTAGATCTGGGCAAACAACACCTTGCCAGCCCGGTCGGCGGCGCTGAGCCGGGCGAGCGCTGCGGGGAAGTCCGCGAGAGAATGAGTGGAATCCACCGGCTGCACCAGCCTGCCAGCGGTCACCCGCGCTGCTAGGTCGGCATACACGCCACGCACTTCAGCATCCGGGGCGTGTTCGATCCAGCGCGTTACCCACAACCCGCGCAGTTGCAGGTCGCGGAAAATTAGCAGACCGTTGGGAACCGTCAGGGGACGCTTGGCCATCGCGCCAAACGTGATGTGGGTGCCGCCTTCGCGCAGCAAATTCATCAGACGCAGCGCGCTGTCGCCTCCCACCGCATTGAATGCCAGCGCCGCGGTGGCGCCACCTAGCGCCGCTTTGGCTGCGGTCAGCCCGGCCTCGTCATCCAAGGTGACGACGTCGCCGCCGAGGCGGGTGAGTTCATCGATCAATTCCGGCCGACGCACCAGCGACAGCGTGCGGATGCCGAGGCTCTTGGCGAGTTGGATCACGCAGCGGCCGACCGCCGAGTTGCCGGCATTCTGGACGATCCAGCCGCTGGCCTCCGGCTTGCCGAAGCCATGCAACAAGCGCCAGGCGGTGGCCGGGTTGACCTTGAGCATCGCCGCTTGCAGCGGGTCGATCGCCGCCGGCAGCTTGAACAACGCCTCCGCCGGCACCAGCGTGTGGGTCGCCCAAGTGGCGGCACGACGCAGGAAAATCACCTTGTCGCCCGGTTGGTAGTCCGCCGCAGCGCTGGTTTCCACCACGCCGCAGCCTTCCACGCCCGGGGTCGCCGGCAGTTGCGGCTTCACACCGTACGTGCCTTCGATGAAATTGAGATCCGCCGGATTGATGGGTGCGGCGAGCATCCGAACCAGCACCTGGCCGGCACCCGGCGGCGGCGGGCTGAACGCCTGCAGCCGGAGTTTTTCCACAGGCACGCCGGTTTCCTCGATGACCAGTCGCTGCCCACCAAAAATTGTTGCAACAGTTGCCATGGCCGGAGCTTGCCATGCCATGCCACCCGTTCCAAGCGCGGAATCAGCATGCTGCCGGGCGGGTGTGGCTCCGGGAGTCGCGTGGGCTAAGGAGCCGCCACATTCGTGTGGTGGTGGCGGAAGGGCGGTCCTTGAGTACATGCTGAAGGCTCGGTTCATGGTCGATCCTTCCGCACGACGACAGTAAGGTCGTCGCTCCGCACGACGACAGTAAGGTCGTCGCTCC
>WBXE01000080.1 GCA_008932955.1 Verrucomicrobiota bacterium | reverse complement strand
GCTGCCGCCAGGCCGAGCCAGCTTGCTGGCGAGTATCGGCGGGCGGCGGGTTTATTGGCGGCTCAAGGGCAGCGGCGGTTGTAGACGAGCCGCTACAATGCGACAGAGATTCTTGCGCGCCCCTTAGCCCGCAGCCGCCGCTGTGCTCAGGCGGACTTGGGCCTGAGGGGTTTGGGATGGATGCGTTCGTAGGGGCTTTCGCCTGCGGCGAGGCGGAACAAGCGCTCGGCCCGGGTCCGCACAGCCTGCTGAACGAAATAACCGACGTAGACCGCGGTCACTGCCAGCAGGGTGATTTTTTCGAGAGGTTTCATAGGTTGTAGTGGCTGAGATGACGCCCCCCGTCATTAAAAATACTGGGTACAAGTGGCTGGAGGCATCTACAAAGTAGAAAATACCTGCTGCGGTGCAAGTCTAAAATACCCCCCAGCCAGGCAGCATCGCTTCACATTCCGATCCTGCGGCGGAATTCCCGCACACTGTCATCGTCGAGCAAGCGCAGCGCGGATTCCACCGGCAGGTCAGCGGCGACGATTTCCTGCGCGGCCGTCATGGCGGGGTAATCGCTGTGGCGAAACTCCAGCACCCGGGTATCGGAATCCCACAGCGTCCAGGCCGCGCGCAGATCGCCGTCGCGGGGCTGGCCGACCGAACCGACCATCACCGCGCAAACGACGCCCTCGGGCAGATGCACGCGGGTGGCGCTCAGCCACTCCGGTGACACCGCCGCAGTGGGCTCAAAAAAAATCTCTTGGCGGTGGGTGTGGCCGAAAAACCCGATCCCGCGTGCCGACTCGCGCAAGAGCGCCAAGGTTGGCAAGGCATCGGCCAGTGAGCGTTGATACGGCCATTGCTCCGGGTGTTGGTGCAAGGCGGCATGGGCGAGCACGCCACCGGGAATAACTAACTCACGCGGCAAGGTGCGCAGCCAGGCGGCATTCTCGTCGCTCAAGGTGCGGGCGGCTTCGGCCACCCCGGCCCAAACCGGGTTTTTGCGCCAATCCCGGTTGGCCGGCAGTGCCGTGCGATCCACGAGCAGACAATGGGTGTAATAATCGTGATTGCCCATCACGCTGGTGGCGCTGACTTTGCGCAGTCGGCTCACACAGGCATTGGAACTCGCACCATAGCCCACCGTGTCGCCACCGCACACCACCCGGTCGACCTTGCTCTTGGCCACCTCCCGCAGGACCGCCTTGAGCGCCGGTTCATTGGCGTGAATATCGGATAGAATGACGATTTTCGGCATCGCGATGACAATTTACCTCAGGTGTCAACCGCTCTCAGAGGTTGTGAGACAAGGATGATGGTGCGGGGGCTCACCCGAACAAGGGCAGGAAGATGAGCAGTAGCGACAAGCCGATGAGCACGACGACGGCGCTCCAGCCGATGAGGTTGTTGAAGCGATTGTTGACGTATTGGCCCATGATCTTCTTGTTGTTAACCAACAGGATCATGCACACCAGAACCAGCGGCAGAAGCAGACCGTTGAGCACCTGTGACCACAGCGAAATGGCAATGAGCGGCGCGTTGGGCACCAGGATGATGAGCGCCGAGAGTAGCAAAATGCCGGTGTAGAGCACGTAAAACTCTTTGGCCTCGTCCCACTTTTTGTCAATGCCAGCCTCGAAGCCAAATGCCTCGCATACATAAAAGGCAGTCGCTAGCGGCAAAATCGTCGCAGAAAAAATCGAGGCTATGAATAATCCGAAGGCAAATACCTGCGAGGCAAACGCCCCGGCCAGCGGCTTGAGCGCCAACGCCGCGTCTTTCGCCTCGTTGATTTGGATGCCATTGACATGCAAGGTGGAGGCGCAGGCGACGATGATGAAAAAGGCGACCACCACGGTGGCCACGCAGCCTACAACAATATCGATGAGCGAGTAGCCATAATTCTTCATCTTAAGGCCCTTTTCAATGACGGAGGATTGCATGTAGAATTGCATCCACGGGGCGATGGTGGTGCCGATAATGCCAATGATCATGGCCATGCTCTTGGTGTTGATCTCGAACTTCGGATGGATCACCGCGTGGCCGATCTCCCCCCAATTCGGCTTGCCCATCATTGCTGAAACCACATACATCAGCAGCGACACACTGAAGATCAGGAATATGCGCTCGGCGAATTTGTAGGTGCCCTTCACCACCAGGAACCACACCAGAAAGCCCACGATGGGCACGGATACATATTTGCTCACGCCGAACACCTCCATGCTGCCGGCGACTCCGGCGAACTCGGTGGTGGTATTGCCGATGTCGGCGATCAGCAACCCAATGAAGATGAAGAAAGTAATCTTCACCCCAGCGTTCTCCCGGATCAGGTCGGCCAAGCCCTTGCCTGTAACAATGCCCATCCGCGCATTCATTTCTTGAATGACCACCAGCACCACAAATGACGGGATGAGCGTCCACAGCAGATTGTAGCCGTACTCTGCGCCTGCCACCGCATAGGTGGTAATCCCCCCCGCGTCGTTGTCCACGCTGCCGGTGATGATCCCTGGTCCAAGAATCGCTAGGAACAAGCCAATTCTCTGATATAAGGTTTTCTTGTTCCTGAACATGCTGCAAAAAAAATCCTACTTGTTAGTCCGGCGCTCGCCCATCAGGTCATCAATAACGTCATCAATGACCACCATGCCTTGGAGCACGTTGTGGCGGTCCACGACTGGGATGGCCAGCAGATTGTATTTGGAGACAATTTCGGCAATCTCGGTGATGCCTTGATAGTCACTCAGATGCACCGGTGCCGGTTGCATGATCTGGCTGATTTTCATCTCGGCGGGATGAATCACTAGGTCGCGCAGCGAAAAGGTGGCTATGAGCACCTCGGCCTTGTCGGTCACAAAGAGGCTGTACAAGGCCTCCGCCTCTGGTCGCTTCTCCCGCAAGTCGGCGAGCACCTCGCCGATGGTGGCGTTTTGGTTGAATGACAAAACCTCGGTGGACATGATGCTGCCGACCGAATCATCTGGATAATACAGCAGTTCGCGGACTTCCTGCGAGGTGTCTTCGCCCATCTCCTTGAGCAGCAGTTCCACCTTGTCGTCTTCCAATGCATCGAAAATATCCGCCACCTCGTCAGCTGGCATCTTGTCGAGTACGTCGGCGGCCTTTTCTATCGACAGGCTTTCAATGATGCGCACCTGAGCGTCAACCTCCAACTCCTCTAGCACGTCCGCAGCCTTTTCCTCATCGAGCGAGGAGAACACCTCCGCGCTGGCCTGGCGGCCCAAGTCCTCGATGATGTCAGCCAAATCTGAGGGATGCAGCGTCTGCAGGCGGGCGTGGCTTTTTGATAGCTTGATGTTGAGGTTGGAAAAATCGATAGCCGCCACATCTTCCCACAAAATGAACTTGGCGGGCAGGTTGGCTCCGCACAGAGAGGCGAGGGATTTGATTGGCTTGGCGATGCCGACCCGGCGCAACAGGCCCTCGATGCCGATGTCCACCGCCACGGCGTAGGTGCCATTGACAATGGAAACTAGGCGCACATCGTTGACGCGAACCAATTTGCGGCCGTTGAGATCGACGATTTGCTTGTCCAACACGCTATCCACCAGATACAGGTCGCCATCGATGTGGCTGGCCGGCAAGTCGGTGAGCTGGTCGCAGACGACTTTTAATTTACCGGCGGATTTTTCGATGCGGAAATGGCGGAAAGCGAGGAAGAAGACGCGCTTTTTGTGTTTGAGCTTGATGCCGTTGACCGAAGGATGGCCCGAGGTGTAGTTTGAGGAGTCAGCGTCTACTAACAAATCCTTGACCACGCCAATGCAGTTACCGTGGGCGTCGTACGCCTTGGTATCAATGATGCGGCTTAGATAGAATGTGGTGAATGAACGCATACGCCCCGCGATGAGGATCAGGACGCTCAGTTGCCCCGTCAAGGTGAATGTGGCCAAAAAGCTCAGTCGAACAAAAGGGTTGCGCCAGACGGGTTGGTAGATAGGTTCAGCGCTCTTAGTGGAGGGGCTGCTGGGCATCACCTCCGGTGAGATCTCATTGCCAATTTCAGCCTTCACCCCAATGCCACCCATGCGTCTGCTGTGTTTCTGCCTGTTGATTCTTTGCTCCGTGATCAGTCATGGGCAGGACGCCCGCAAGGTCAGTTGCCGCTTTGTGTATCTCGGTGGCACCGGGCCCCCGCCGCCGCTCCTCAATGTCTTGGACAAAGGCACTGAGGTCACCTGCAGCATCCCGACCCACACGTTTTCCGAACCCGTCGTGTGCTGCGCCAAGGGCAACGTCATCTCCCTCGTGTCCTCTGACCAGCGCCGGCCGATGGCAGCCGCCAGAATCCCGGAGTCTGTGACAGCCGCCATTCTGGTGTTGATGCCCGCAGAGCAGCCCGCCGCGCCGGCCCCGTGGCGGGTCTTGGTCATCGAAGACAGCGTCAAGAATTTTCCCGATGGCGGGGGTTTTGTCGTTAACCTCTACAGCCAGGACATTCGTTGCACCATTGGTGAAAAAACCCTCATTCTCAAGGCTGGCTCCGATCATGGATTCGCCCGCCCCACAACCCGCGATGCTTTCAACATGGCCCCAGTAATTTTTCAATTCCAACAGAATGACAGCTGGCGCACCGCCAGTGAAACCCTGCTGCGCTTCGTCCCGGGCATGCGCTCCCTCATGTTCGCCGACCTCAATCCCGTCTCTGCCCGCCTCAGCATCACCACCTTCCAGGATTTCATGCCGGTGGCCGGCATGCCGCCTCTCAAGTCCTCTCCCGCGCCGGCCCATCCGGCCATCCCGCCGACCGCCCCGCTCCGCTGAGCCATCAAGCTCCCGACTCACTTGGCTGCAGAATGGAGCGCCGGCTTGAGCCTGCGAGTCTCGCCGGCTGAAGCTGGCGCTCCGCAACGGGCCATGTTAGTCAGAAGGTTTGCTCAGTTCTTGGCACATTCACCCTGCAAAGCTCTTGACATCGCGCGTGGCTTGGGTATGGAACTCCATACAAGCTAATGGCCCGCAACAAACATGTAGGAATTCTTACCGCCGGCGGCGACTGCCCGGGGCTCAACGCCGCCATCCGCAGTGTCGGCAAGGCGGCCATGAGTTGTGGCATGGAGGTCATTGGGTTTCGTGACGGCTTCCGCGGCCTCGCCGAAAACCTCCGCTACCCGCTCGATAAGACCACCCTCGCCGGCATCCTCACCGTCGGCGGAACCATCCTCGGCACCGGTCGCGATAAACCCCACCGCATGGACATGGCTGGCGAGATTCGCGACATGACCGACGTGATCGCCGAAAATTACCACCGCAACGGCCTCGACGCCTTGGTGTGCATCGGCGGCGGCGGCACCCACAAGAACGTCCTGCGCCTTATCGAGAAAGGGCTTAACATCATCACCCTGCCCAAGACGATCGACAACGACCTGGCTCTAACCGACGCTTCGATCGGCTTTGACACCGCGTTGGGCATCGTCACCGAAGTAGTGGACCGGCTGCACAGCACGGCGCACAGCCACCATCGCATCATTGTGGCCGAGATTATGGGCAATCGGGCTGGCTGGTTGGCGCTGGGCGCGGGCCTTGCGGGCGGCGCTGACGTGATTCTGATTCCAGAGATTCCCTATCAAGTTGAGACGGTCGCCGCCGCGATTCAACGCCGCCGCGACCACGGCACCAACTTCAGCATCGTGGCAGTAGCGGAGGGGGCGATGAACGTCACTGATGCGGCCATGTATGCCGCCGCCCGACAAGCCAAAAAAGACACCAAGGGCACCCCGGCGAACGCGGCCGCCAAGCGCGCCCTAGCGGCATTCAATGAACATCATGACGGCAATACCTTGCGCCTCTCCAAACAATTGGCGGAACTCACCAAACTAGAGACCCGGGTGACCATTCTCGGATACTTGCAACGCGGCGGCACCCCTTCGGCCGCCGACCGCTTGTTAGCCACGCGCCTCGGCACCCTCTGCGTCGAGTTGATTCAAGAGAAATGCTTTGGAATGATGGTGGCCGATCGCGGTGGCGTGGCGGCACCGGTGCCCATTGCCGAGGTGGCCGGCAATTTGAAGTTGATCCCCCCCGACCACGCGTGGGTGCAGAGTGCCCGCAGCGTGGGCACCTGCCTAGGTCATTAGAGGTGTCACAGTTGGAACGCAGCGCGCGGTTGCCATTTTTTTGCTAGGCACGGCATCCCGCAAGCATTCACCCCGTCCGGCCGGACCGGACGGGGCGGTGTTAGACGCCATTGCCACAACCTTATGACAAAATCGATACCACTGCTAGATTGAGTTGAGGCTTGCCTTTGTGCCATCGCAGATATGTGACAATTTAGTCACATGGCGAACTTGTCACATATTGCCACGTGGCACTCGCGCAATCAACGGCTTGGATTGCGTCGCGACGCCGCTGTTGCCACCCTCAATGACTCCTCAGACCCACCCAATCCATGACGCGATCTTCAAGCGCGTGCATGGGTCCAATCTCGTCTATAACACGTGCTGGGAGGACCCGCGCCTCGACCGGCAGATGCTCAACCTCCAACCTGACAGTCGCTTGGTCATGATCACCAGCGCCGGCTGCAATGCCTTGGACTATGCGTTGGACGAGCCGGCGCAGATTCATGCGGTGGACATGAACCCGCGCCAGAACGCGCTGCTTGAGTTGAAAATCGCGATGATTCTGCGGGATGATTTCGAGGATTTGTTGCGGGTTTTCGGCCAAGGTGTCCACGCGGAGTTCTCGACCTTGCTGGGCCGGATGACCGGGTTGCTAAAGCCCGATACCCAGCGCTATTGGGAGTCGAAGAGCCACTACTTCCGCAGTACGCCGATGAATCCATCGTTCTATTATCGTGGCACTGCCGGTCAGATGGCGTGGCTCGCGCTGCAGGTTTTCAAGAACACCAGCAGCAAAGTGCGCGATTATCTCGCCGCATTGCAGCACGTCACCTGCCTTGAGGATCAACACGCTCTCTACCAAGCCGTCCGCCCGGCGCTATGGAACGGAGTGGTCACTTGGTTGATGCGTCAACCGATGGCAATGACCATGCTCGGCGTGCCGCAATCGCAAATTCACTTGATTGAATCCCAGTTTGAAGGTGGCATTACCGGTTATCTTCAATCCAAGATGGAGCATGTGTTCACCAAGGTCCTATATGCCGATAATTACTTCTGGCGCGTCTATCTGACGGGATGTTACACCCGCGACTGTTGCCCTAACTATTTACTTGAGCGCAATCAAGCGGCGTTGCAGGGCTCGGTCCGGCGCATCACGACCCACAATACCACTATCGCCAATTTTCTGCGCGAACACCCCGGCCACTACAGCCACTATGTGTTGCTGGATCATCAGGACTGGCTGGCCGCGCATCAGCCCGAGGCGCTGGCCGAGGAATGGCGCTTGATTTTGGAGAATAGCCAGCCTGGCACCTGCATATTGATGCGCTCGGCGAGTCCGGAGATCCACTTTATTCCGGAGTTTGCGCGGCGACGGCTGCACCTGGATTGTCACACGGCTACGAGTTTGCATGCGCAAGACCGTGTAGGAACCTATGGCTCCACGCTGCTCGCCCACATCACGCCATGAGCACGCCAAGCAGCAGCCATACATCCCTCAAGGACTACTACCGTTGGCATGCCCGCATCTATGATCTAACCCGCTGGGCGTTTCTCTTCGGCAGGGCTCGCATCATTGCCCTAGCGGCATCCCAGATGGATCCACCCGCTCGCATCCTTGAAATCGGTTGCGGCACCGGGCGCAATCTGGCCGCTTTGGCCCGACGTTTCCCGCTAGCGCAGATCACCGGCCTGGATCTATCTTCAGACATGCTCGAGCGTGCGCAGTGCAAAGTGCAAGCGTTCGGCTCCCGCATTGGGTTGCTGCACCGGGCGTATGATGCGCCGGTTGCTATGGCCGACAAGTTCGACCTCATCGTCCTGAGTTATTCGCTCTCAATGATCAATCCGGGATTTGCGGAGGTCTTGCGGATTTGCACCAGCGACTTGAGCCCGACTGGCATCATTGCAGTGGTGGATTTCCACGCTTCGCGCTGGTCGTGGTTTCAACGCTGGATGGGCGTGAACCATGTGCGCATGGAAGGTCATTTGTTGGAGGAGCTAAACCAGCATTTCACCGGCCAGGTTTGCCAAGTGCAGCGGGCTTATGGAAATCTCTGGCAATATCTTCTATTCATCGGCAGGGCCGGGTCCAAAGGCAGACAATAGACCCGGCCGTCACTTGAACAACGTGTCGATGCCCATGGCCGACTCGCGCAGAAACTTCGGCAGCGAGTTCTTCGCCGCCGGGCGCAGCAGGCGGTAGATGATTCCTAACAATCCAAGGGTAAACAGACGGTCGATGATCCGGTAGCCGCGCCGTTTGCGCAGCAGCAAGGCCGCGGTCCAGGCCAGAGTGCGGCGCTTGACCTGAAATGGCTCGAACGAGGTTTTGATCCGGTAGCGCTGGCGTTGTGAGCGTGGCCAGCGCGACTTGTACGCGAGCTTGGCCGCCTCGATGAGTGGCGGCAAGGCCGGATCGTAAGGCAGGAAATAGTAGCGGCGCGCCAGCGCAATGAGCCGGAAGGTGTCGCGCATGAACTCAATGTCGTCCGCCGGCAAATCTGCCTCGCCTGCCAGATCCATCATCCGCGGAAACAAGTCGAATGCGGCTTCGCCATCGCGGATCACGTGTTCCGGGTCGTCGACGAAATGTCTGAGGATTTTGCGCAACGCGTGATTGATGAACAAACAGTCCCAATAGACGTGCAGCAGGGGTGGAATGCGCACCCTGCGAAAGAACAACTTCCGCCGAGCGAACTCCTCAATGTAATACAATTCCCTCATCACCGTTTCGGAGTGCCGCAATAACTCCAGCATGGCCTCCGCATGTTCCGTGCCTGCCACCTCGCTCACGACCTGTTCCACTGTGGCGCCGTCGCAGAGGATCCGTCTGGCCGCCTGGACGTTGAGACGGATCCAGATATCTTGGCCCGCTGCCTCGAGAAATGCCAGCCGCCGGAACCCGTGCCAGCCACCGGTTTGACACCACACCGAAATGCCGACGAGGTTTTTCACTCCTATGAGTTCGCGAGCCATGCGTTCGCAGTCCCAGCCAATGAACGACGGAAACTCGCCGCCTCCCTCGTATTCACGCCGCGCCTGAATCTCGATAATCTTCGGTTGCGCAACACGGAAAAACGCCCGGTTGAGCGGCAGATAGCGGAAAAAATCCGACTCTCCGTGTTTCATCGAAACGAGCAAGGCGGGTGAATGCAGGCCGCCAAGGGTGTCATCAAGGGTGCGCCGGTGCCAGATCAAGTCGCCGATGCGATGGGCACCCACCGTCCATGTCCTGAAGACTAACAAGCGGTTCCGGCTTTCGAACAAGGGCAAGAGGTCGCGCAAAAACCGCTGTGTCTGATGAGAGTTCTTGAGGTGCAAGCGGCTGCGCAGCGGATCGCACACATCCTTGCCGTCGCTCTCGCCAATGCGCAGGATGATTCCTCGAACCTCGGGAAATGCATCGAGAAGGTCGGTGATGATTTCCCGGAACCATGCATCCAAGGCCGCCCGGCGGCCACCGGTTGCGGCCAGCAGCCCGGCACTGCAGGGGATTGCATCTGTCGTTAGAAAAACTGCCATTCCCAACTCGTCGATGATGCGGAACAGGCGGCCGAACTCCGCGCGATAGACCTCGAGTTGTTGATTCAATGCGGCACCGTGCCAAGGGTGCGGAACCAAATGGGCGAGGTCATCGAGCGTCACCGCATTGAACCCGCAATCCCGGGCCCGCGTCACCAGGCTGGTTAGATCAGCGGCGATGCGGTCCCATTGGGCCCGCGCCAGGGGGCCTTCGGTTGCTAGATCGGCGAACGGTATTTTCGACCAGTTGATGCGTCCGCGTTCGATGCCGCGGAAAAACGGACCGATCGCGTCGAGAATGCGCCATTCCATGGAGATTAGGTTGTGTACCTGAGAAGGTTACGCAGGTCATTTTCAAAGCGCGTAACCACGGACGACCACGTAAGCTGGGTCGCGGTATCGCGGGCCTCGCTCCGCCATGCATGCCAACGGCTGCGATCCAGCGCGGCGAGGCACACGGCCAGGAATCCCGGCTCATCGGCCATCGCGGCACTCAGGCCGTTGACCTGGTGTTGCAGGTGGAG
>WBXE01000079.1 GCA_008932955.1 Verrucomicrobiota bacterium | reverse complement strand
TTGCGCGGACTGCCCATCGGCACCCTGGTGCATGGCGAAGCTCCCGAAAAGTGATCCCATAACATAATTATCCAATGGACCCCGAACAAGCGATTTTTGACGTCGAAGACGCCATGAACAAAGTGGTGGAATACCTGTTGCATGACTTCACCGGCGTGCGCACCGGCAAGGCCAGCCCGGCTCTCATCGAAAACCTCGACGTGCATGTGCATGCCTACGGCAGCGTAACCAAACTCAAGGGCCTGGCCGTCATCAGCTCGCCCGAACCGCGCATGTTGCTGGTCCAGCCGTTTGATCCGGCTACCACCCGCGACATCGAACGGGCAATCCGCGAAAGCAAACTCAACCTCAATCCGGCCGCCGCCGATCGCTCGATCCGCGTGCCCATCCCCGAGTTGTCTGAAGAACGCCGCCGCGACATGGTCAAACTCATCAAACAACTCGCCGAAGAGGCCAAGGTGCGGGTGCGCTCAGCCCGCAAGGACGGCATGGACGTAGCCAAAAAAATGAAGGCCAACAACGAAGTCACCGAAGACGGCCAGAAAGACTTCGAGACCGCGGTACAGGAATTTACTAACAAATACGTCAAGAAAATCGACGAGCACGCCGTGGTCAAGGAAGCCGATCTGATGAAAGTGTGAGCTGCCGCCTCGCTAGACTTTAAGTTACTGCCTGCTCCATACTCGCCCCGGGTTCGGGGCTTGCGTCTTGGGTCTTGCTGTCTTGATTCTTCTCCTCAGGTTTCTTTGCCACAATTGGCCGGAACGTGCGGCTTTCTCGACTCGCTTCGTCTTAGCTTGCCGCGCATCGGCGCGGGGGCAGAGGTTATGGGTTAGACGCTATTGGGCTGGCCTGAAAATTGATAGATTGAGATCATCTGATCGGTGATCCGTGTAATCTGCGCTTCCTTCCACCCCCATCCCACGTTGGCGAAGACACGACAATAAGGTCGTGACTCCTTAACTCGACGCACCCGCCGGCTTACGACGCGTGCTCGCTGAGGTAGCGCTCAGCCTCCAGCGCGGCAGCGCAGCCCTGGCCGGCGGCGGTGATCGCCTGCCGATAGAAATGGTCTGCCACGTCGCCCGCGGCGAACAAGCCCGGTGTCTTGGTTGCGGTGCGACCCGGTTGCTGCAGGATGTATCCGTTCTCATCCTTGTCCACCAGCCCGGCGAGGAACGCGCTGTTAGGCACGTGGCCGATCGCCACAAACACACAACTCACCGCCAACTCGCGCGTCGAGCCATCGATCAGATGAGTGAGGGTAACTGCCCGCATCTCGCCCTGCTCGTCGGTTAAATAATCGCTCACCGTGGAGTTCCACACCGGCACGATTTTCGGGTTGGCCAGCGTGCGCTCGACCATGATTTTGGAGGCGCGCAGCGTGTCGCGGCGGTGAATCAAGTACACCGTGCTCGCGAAACGCGTTAGAAAACCGGCCTCTTCGCAGGCGCTATCGCCGCCGCCGATCACGCACACCGGCACGTTGCGGTAGAACGCGCCATCGCAGGTGGCGCAGGAGGTAAGGCCATGGCCGATCAGGGATTTTTCATTAGGCAGGCCGAGGTGGCGGGGGGCGGCGCCGGTGGCGACGATGATGGTTTTGGCTTCAAAGGATTCGGCTCCGGCGCTTACTAGAAAGCTGCCGTCGGCGCGTTGTGCCACCGCCTCGACATTCGCCCAAGCGATGCGGGCCCCGAACTTCTCTGCCTGTGCCTGCATTTTCATCATCAAGTCCGGCCCCATGATTCCCTCCGGGTGACCGGGGAAATTTTCCACCTCGGTGGTGGTGGTGAGCTGGCCACCAGGCTGGGTGCCGGACAGCATGAGCGGTTTGAGGTTGGCGCGGGCGGTATAAATAGCTGCGGTATAACCCGCGCAACCGGTGCCGATGATGATGACGTCTTCCATGGGGTAAATGTGGGATGGTAGAATAATTAAGCCGCCGCAGTCATCGGGCGGATTGCCCGGCGAGTCAACCCAGGAAAAGCAACGCATGGCGATAAATTCTCGATAATTTCTCTGTCCCTTAGTCGTGATCGCGCGTGAAGCCGCATTCCTCGGCGATGCCCAGGGCTTGGCGCAAGGGCTCGTTGATCCCGACTTGGGCGCTGAATTCTTCCACTGAAAGATGCCCCTGACTTCCCGCGTCGCCGGCTTCCCGCAGGAATTTGAGCCAAGCCCAGCGCAATTTGCGGGCTTCCTGCGGGTTGGTTTCCCGATATTTGGGCAATTCCACGAAAATCAGGCGCAGGCCTTCCCGGCACTGTAGGCGGCGTAAATCTGCTTGCAAAGCTCCGCGCGGATGGCTAATAGCACTGACCGTTTGTGCGCATCGCAGATACGGGCAGCGTGTTTTCCCGGCTATTTCACATGAAGTTGGTCCAGTTGCTAAGTCCCAGCCAGATTCTCCTCGACCTGCAGGCCGTGGAGCGCTGGCCGGCCATTGTCGAGCTGGTGGACGTTCTGGTGAGCGCAGGCAGCTTGTCGGCGCTGGCCCGTGACGAGGTGTTGGAGGCGCTCAAAACCCGCGAGGAGTTGGTGAGCACCGGCATTGGTTCCGGGGTGGCCATTCCACACGCGTTTTCCGCCCACATCGACCAAGTGGTGGCGGGGGTTGGGCGCTCGACGAAGGGGATTGATTTTGAGGCACTCGACCAAGTGCCCGTGACATTCATCATTTTATTCATTGTGCCGGAGAAAAATTACCCACTGCATCTGCGCACCTTGTCGGCGATTGCCAAAATGTTCAATAACAGCGAAATCCGCCGGCGCCTAGCCGCCGCGGCAAACCCTGAAGACATTCTGGCCATCCTGGCGGCCAAACCGGCAGCCTCCGACACCTGAGCCACCGCGACCTTTCAGCAATACCGCCCATGACCCTCCTCCAGGAACTCGAAAGCCGCCTCGCCGCCGCCCTCACCGCCGTGCTTGGCGAACCCGCGGCGGCCGCCGTGACGCCCGCCGCCGACTTGCGTTTCGGTGATTATCAATCCAATGCCGCGATGGTGCTCGCCAAGCAGCGCAAAGCCAATCCGCGAGTGCTGGCGCAGCAGATCATCGACCACCTGGACCTCAGGGAGCTGGCGAGTGCCGAGATTGCCGGCCCCGGGTTTTTGAATTTCCGCGTCTTGCCCGAGGCCTACGCCGCGCGGACCGCCGCCCTGATCCGCGACGAGCGCCTCGGCGTGCCGGCCATCGGCAGCGGCCGCAGCGTGGTGGTGGATTTTTCCGCGCCCAACGTCGCCAAGCCGATGCACGTCGGCCACATCCGCTCGACAATTATCGGTGATTCTCTGGCACGCATCGCGCGGTTTTTGGGTTTCAGGGTCATTGCCGACAACCACATTGGTGATTGGGGGACCCAATTCGGGATGATTCTGGTGGGCTGGAAGACCTTGCTGAACCCAACGGCCTTGGAAGCTGACCCGATTTCTGAGCTGGTCCGCGTTTACCGGGATATTAATGCCGCCACCAAGGACCAACCTGAATTGTTGGAGGCCTGCAAGGGCGAATTGGTCAAGTTACAGGCGGGCGACGCCGAAAACCTGGCCATTTGGCGGCAATGCATCGATCTTTCCAAGCGGGGCTTGCAGAAAATCTACGATCGGCTCGATGTTTCTTTCGATCACTGGCTCGGCGAAAGCCACTACAACGATCGACTCGCCGGCCTCGTCGATGAATTTGTCGAGCGCGGCCTGGCTCGGGTGAGCAACGGCGCCGTGTGTATCTTTTCCGACGGCAGCCAGGCGGTGGAGGACGATCCATTTCTGGTTCACAAAGCCGACGGCTGGACCGACAATCCGGCGATCATCCGCAAGGCTGACGGGGGATTCCTCTACGCGACGACCGATTTGGCCACCATCCACTTCCGCATCGACGAGTGGCAGGCCGACCACGTCTGGTACGTCGTCGGCGTGCCCCAGCAATTGCATTTCCGCCAACTCTTCGCCGCCGCCGAACGCTGGGGCAAAACCGGCGATTTCCGCCACATCGCCTTTGGTTCCATCCTCGGTGATGACCGGAAATTAATGAAAACTCGCTCCGGCGACAACGTTCAACTCACTGACGTACTCACCGAGGCGGTGGAGCGCGCCGCCGCCGTCATCGCCGAGAAAAACCCGGGCCTACCCGCCGCCGAAGCCGCGGCCATCGCCGAAACCGTGGGCATCGGCGCGGTCAAATTCGCCGAACTCTCGCAAAACCGCCTCACTGACTACGTGTTTTCCTGGGACCGCATGCTCGCCCTCCACGGCGATACCGCGCCTTACCTGCAGTACTCGCATGTGCGAATCCGCTCGATTTTCCGCAAACTCGATGCCCCCTTCGACGCCTCCACCTGCCAGATCGTGCTCGGCGACAACGAGGAAATCCACCTTGCCCGCCTTCTGGTGCGTTTCGGCGAGGTGGTGCCGACCATCCTGGAGGATTTCCGGCCCAATCTGCTGGCCAATTACTTGCTGGAATTGGCCCGCGCCTTCCATTCGTTCTTCGAGGCCTGCCCGGTGCTCAAAGCCGCCGAACCCAGCCGCTCGAGCCGTCTGGCGCTGTGCGACCTGACGTCGCGCACCCTTCAGCAAGGCCTCTCGCTCCTCGGCATCAAGGTGCCCGATAGAATGTGAGAAGACACAAGACAGGGAGACAGAAGACAGAAGATCAGAACTTGCTGCCTGCCCCTCTTGTCTTCTGTCTTCTGTCTGCTAGTCTTCTGTCTTTCCCCATGTCCCCATTCTACGTCATTGGTCATAAAAACCCCGATACCGACGCGATTTGCTCGGCCATCGGCCATGCCGCCTTGCTACGTGCCACCGGCGAGCAGCCCACCGCGATGGCCGCACGCTGCGGTGAGGTGTCCCAGCGCACAGCCTGGGTGCTGCAACGCGCCGGGGTGGCCCAGCCGTCCTTGATCACCGACGTGCGTGCCACCGTCGGCATGATTTACCACCCAGAAGTCATCAAGGTGACCGTGTCGGATACCTTTCTCACCGCCTACCGGCGTATGCTGGCCGCCAAGATCCGCTGCGTGCCGGTGGAGGACAAGCAAGGCAATCTGTGCGGCTTGCTGCGGTATTTCGACTTACTCAAGCTGCTGTTGCCCGAGGACACGGAAGGCATCAGTGTGAGAACCGTGCATGTATCCCTGGCGAAACTCGCCGACACCCTCCAAGCCCAGAGTCTCGGCGCCGCCTTGCCCCCACCCGAGTTTGAGGAAGATCTCATCCTACTCGTGGGTGCCTCGTCCCAAGCCGCGATCGAAAAACGCCTCAAAATTGCCACCCTAGATGGCAATGTTGGAAAATACATGGTCATCTGCGGGGATCGGCCGATCATCCAGCGCCATGCCATTGACCGCGGGGTGCGCGTCTTGCTTGTCACCGGCGAAAACCCTGTCACCGCCGATATTCTCGCCCACGCCTCCCGCCACGGCGTCGTCCTCCTGCGTTGCCACCAGGATACGGCCAGCGCCTCCACCTTGATCCGCTGCTCACGCACCGTGCGCCATGTGATGGAACAAACTTTTCAGACCGTGGGGCCGACCGAGCCAGTTTCCAGCTTGCGCAAACGGCTTGCTTCTTCCGAACAGGATTTATTGCCGGTGGTAGACCCTGCCAGCGGAAAAATGATCGGCTTCATCACCAAATCCGACCTCATCGATCCCCCCAGGGTGCGCCTCGCCTTGGTCGATCACAACGAATATGCCCAAGCCGTCACCGGCATCGAGGAGGCAGAAATCACCGAGGTCATCGACCACCATCGGCTCTCCGGCAACCTGGTGTCGCGCGAGCCCATCCGCTACCTCAACGAACCGGTGGGCTCAACCTCGACGTTGGTGGCGCGCAAGTTTTTTCACCGGCAGGTAGCGCCCGAGGCGGGCGTGGCGCTGTGTTTGTGCGCCGGCATCATCTCGGACACGCTGTGCCTGACCTCGCCGACCACCACGCCGATCGACCATGAAATGCTCGCCTGGCTGGCCGAGTTTGCCGCCATCCAACCGCAAGCCTTTGCCGAGGAGTTTTTTGGGGTGGGTTCGTTGATTGTCACGGGAGCGGCGGAGGAACTTCTCAATGCCGACCGCAAGGAATTCACCGAGGAGGGGTTTTCGGTGAGCATTTCACAAGTCGAGGAACGCGGCTTGCAAGGATTTGCCGCCCGCCGACAGGAACTCGAAGCCGCCTTGCGCGCCCTCATGACCACCCGCCGCTACGACCTGGCGGTGCTCGCCCTCACCGATATCGTCGGCCATCACAGCTTGGTTCTCGCCGTCGGCCAAGAGGCCATCCTGGCTAAAATCCCCTTCGTGCGCCTCGATGACGCCCTCTTCGACGCCCCAGGCGTCGTCAGTCGCAAAAAACAACTCTTCCCCGCCGTGAGCGACGCCTTGCATCACGCCAGGTGACGCCCCAACAGCACCGTCAATCGCATTGCTTGAGCGCCTGCCAAGCCTGCCACACGAACAATCCGAGGAAGAGGGGAAAGATCAACGAGTGGGTTCTTTGAAAAATCAGGAGCGCGGCGGTGCTGGCGGTGAGAATGGTGATCCAGAGGGTTTGTTTGAAGCGCGCTGGTCCGAGCATGGCATTGAGCATTTGGCCGCCATCCAAGGGCAGCACTGGCAATAGGTTGATGAGCGCCCAGACGATGCTGATATAGGTGAGAACTTGCCAGAAATGGCCGGCAAGAGAGCTCAGCTTGAACAGGTCGGGGATGACCCCGTAGACAGCGGCGGCCAGCAGGAGTTGGGCCGCGGGGCCTGCGGCGGTGACCAAAAAGTGCTGGGGCCGGGTGAAGCGTGCGCCGCCAAAGGTGGCCAGGCCGCCAAAGGCTTGCAGGGTGATCTCACTGCGGGCACCAAAAGCGCGGCCGCTAAGCGCGTGGCCGAGTTCGTGCACGAGGATGGAGACGAGCCCGGCGAGCACAAACAAAGCCAGCCGCAAAATCGCCTCCTGGCTATTGGCGCTGCCGCCGCCACCGATCATAGCCAGCGATATCCAGAACCAAGGGTGGATCTGGACAGGGATTCCAAATAGCGAAAAGCTGACCATGCGGCCCCATCCATAGGCGAGGAGCCTCTGCGCTGCAAGCGCGATAAAGCTGCGTCACGGCCAGCTTTGGATCCGATAAAGGGACAGACACATAATCCCGAGCTTTGGACCCGATAAAGGGACAGACACATAATCCCGAGCTTTGGACCCGATAAAGGGACAGACACATAATCCCGGGATCTTGTCTTCTCGTCTTGTGTCTTGGGCTTAGGCTTGAGCTAGCCGACGATTCTGAAGCCGGTGGCATCATCCAACAGCGGGATGGTTTCGGCCATGAACGACTTGATGTGGTGGGCGACGTTGGATTCCCCGGCTATCTCCTTGATGAAGGCATTCACCTCGCCGGGCTCACCCGTGACTTGTAACTCGACGGTGCCGTCAGGCAGGTTTTTCACCCAGCCGCGGACGTCAAAGGCGCGGGCAAGGTCTTTGACGGTGTAGCGGAACCCAACGTTCTGGACGTGGCCGGTAAAGATAACACGTTTGGCGATCATGGGGAGAAACTCAGCGCCCGCGTAACGGTTTAGCCCGTGGCGAGGGTTGTTTGGCCGCTGCGTCGTCTTGAAATGGATTGGTCTGCAGCGCCGAACTGCTCGAGCCGAATACCTCTTCAAAACTCTTGCCGGGAAGGAGGTTAAATACAATCGGCGCACTGCGCTTGCCTTGCGCGTCGATCACATAGCGGACCACTTGCACCGGCATTTCCTCGGTGGGTTTTTTCGGATTGATGCGTTTGACGCGGCTGTCAAACATCTCCTCGGATACCAACTGACCGTCGGATTTGCGGTAGCCGTAGGACACCTTGAAAAGTTCGTTTTTCTGGCCATCGTAGATTTTGCAGGAGACCGGATTACCACCGCTATCCATCCGATAGATCGTGATCAGGCTGAGCCGGCCGACCGCCGAAAAGGTTTTTTTTGTTAGAACTAGATTGTTCGGGCTGCGGGTGAAAATTGTTTTGGAGCCATCCTTGTGGTGCAAGATGCGCACGTTGGGGCCGTCCACCGATTCGAGCTCGCCAGCGGCATGCAAGGGCAGCCAGCCGAAGGCAAAAAGAAGCCAGAGGATTTTCCAAGTTGCCAAGCGTTGCACGGCGGCGACAATAGGAGCGGGCGCCGCAGCCGGCAAGGCGGCATTTGCATCATGATCTGGAAAACCCGCAGAACCAATCTCGAGCTGTCGCGCCGTGCGCGGGTGATGGGGATATTGAATGTGACGCCGGACTCGTTTTCTGACGGGGGTTGGCATGTGGAGATAGCCGCGGCGCTGGCCCATGCGCGGCACCTCATTGCCGAGGGCGCTGAGCTCATCGACATCGGCGGCGAGTCCACCCGTCCCGGCGCGCAACCGGTGGCTGCGGAGCTGGAGATTGCGCGCACCGAGCCGGTGGTGGCGGCGTTGCGGGCGGAATGGGACGGGCTCATTTCCATCGACACCTCGAAGGCGACGGTGGCGAGCGCGGCGCTGGCGGCGGGAGCGGACATCGTCAACGATGTGAGCGGGTTGCGGCAGGATCCGGAATTGGCGGAGGTGTGCGCGGCGAGCGGCTGCGGGGTGGTGGTCATGCATATGCAGGGTGAGCCGCGAACGATGCAGGCGCAGCCGCAATACATCGATGTGGTGGCGGAGGTGCGGGGGTTTTTCGCGGAGCGGCTGGCCAGCCTGGCGGCGGCGGGGATTGCCGCAGAGGCCCTGTGTTTTGACCCGGGCATTGGCTTTGGCAAAACCCTGGAACATAATCTCACGCTGTTGCGCCAGCTCGAAGATCTCGTCGTGGGCGGCCGGCCGCTGTTGCTCGGGGTTTCGCGCAAATCCTTCATCGGCCAGGCCTTGGGATCCACCGATCCGGCAGCACGCGAGTGGCCAACAGTGGCCATCACCGCCTTCGCCCGCCAACATAACGTGCTGCTCCACCGGGTGCACGAAGTCGGGCCTAACCTGCAGGGCCTGCGCATGATCGAGGCACTGCTGGGCGACTAAGGAGATGAGAGGAAAGGGGGCCTGCTCAGCGGGTGGCGGAGATGGCGGGTGGCGGGGTGACGGCGACGCGGTACTTATCCACGGCCTTGGCGATGCCGCTGGCGAGGGCTGCCTGATATTTTTCGTTGTCAATCAAGCGGGCTTCGTAGGGGTGGCTCAGGAATCCGCCTTCCAGCAGAATAGCTGGATGGGTGATGCCGGAAAGCACCGTGTAGCGGGCGCGTTTGATGCCGCGGTCAAAGGTATTGGTGCCGAGGGTTCGCAGCACCGAACCGTGCGCCGAGGTGGCTAGAGCCATGTTGGCGGAGTCATGCTCATTGCCCGCATGCTCGTACTTATCCGCCTCGATGAGGCCGCGGCCGTAATGTGCCACGCCGGGCGGCGAGAGGGTGAACGTCTCGATGCCGCGGGCAGCGGTGGCACCGGAATTAAAATGAATGGCGATGAAGATCGCATTTTCGGTGACGGCGTTGGCGACATTCACTCGTTCCTGCAGCGAGAGGAAACGATCGGCGTCGCGGGTCATGACGACTTTGTAGCCCTTGGTTAGGAGTTTGGCTTTGACGAGGCATGCGACCTTGAGAGTGTAATCGGCCTCGTTGCCGTAGGCATTGGTGGCACCCGGGTCTTTGCCACCGTGGCCGGCATCGAGGACTACGGTATTGAAATTGCCGGCATTCTTGATGAAGTTGGGCCGCAGCACCGGATCGATCAATTTCGCCAGATCCGTGCGTGACACGTAGGCCTTGGCGTCAGCCTCTTCCACCGCCTTGCTGAATACGAACTTCACGTTGTTCATGGTGCACTCGGCAGTGCCCAGGTTGAGCTTGAGCATCACCTTGGCATTTTCCAAGGTGACGATCGAGCCGCTGCGGCTGAGGCTGCCAAAGTGATAGAACTGCTTGATGTTATCTGCGGAGACATAGTCGTCGCCGTTGATTTTTCTAACATCCCAGGGGCTGGCCGTTGCCGTTGCGGCTGCCGCGCTACCGGTCACCATTCCTAACAAGATCACCAGTGTCGGCAGCACCCGCAGCCAGGGTCCGACGGACTTTAGAATAATTTGCCTGTGGATTTGTTTCACGCTGCCTTGAGCGCAAGGTAGCCAACCAGCGCTCGAAGGCAACGGAATTCTTCATTG
>WBXE01000078.1 GCA_008932955.1 Verrucomicrobiota bacterium | reverse complement strand
GCCTAGGACTGCGGTGGCTCGCCACCGCCTAGCCAAGCAGGGAGTGCGGTGGCTCGCCACCGCCTAACCAAGCCAGCTTGCTGGCGCGTGTGCATCACAGGGGAAACTCATGCACGGCTCCGCGCCCCGCGGGCAAGCCCGCCCCTCCCAGGGCGGGGGCAAGCCCCCGCACTCCGCGCGGCAGCTTGCTGGCGAGCGTCTGCCTAGGACTGCGGTGGCTCGCCACCGCCCTAGCTAGCCAGCTTGCTGGCGAGTGTGCATCACAGCGGAAACTCATGCACGGCTCCGCGCCACGGCGGGCAAGCCCGCCCCTCCCAGGGCGGGGGCAAGCCCCCGCACTCCGCGCGCCAGCTTGCTGGCGAGTGTCTGTCTATTGCAACGCCGCTGATGCACCCGCCCCTCATGGATAGCTCCGCACCACGGCGGGCAAGCCCGCCCTCACCCCAGGCGGTGGCAAGCCACCGCACTCCTAGGCGGTGGCGAGCCGCCGCAGTCCGGCCTAAGTGCCGGGCAGGGTCACCTGCAGAATGCGGGTGGTTTGTTGGGCGTGCAAGGGGCGGGCATCGCGGGGCAGCAACAGGAATTGGCCTTTGGCGAAGCGGCGGCCGGCGGCACTCATCAACTCGCCATCCACGACCACAACGATGGAAAAGCGTCCGGCCTCGGGATTGGCAACGGACTCACCGGCTGCGAGCCCTTGCCGCGTGGTTTTGAAATACTGACAGGCAGCGAGGGTATCGCCGTGGGGCGCATCCATCGCCGGTTCGTGGTCGGTGAAGTCGATGCTGGCGAGCGAGGCGGCGAGGTGGAGTTGGCGGGGCTGGCCATCGAGGCCGCAGCGGTTCCAATCAAACACCCGGTAGGTGGTGTCCGAATTTTGTTGGATTTCGTGGATGAGAAAGCCTGCGCCGATGGCATGGAGGCGGCCCGATTCGATCAAGATTGACTCGCCGGGCTGCGGCGTGAGTGAGTGGACGCAGGCCGCGACCGAGCCCTCGCCAATGGCTTGCTCGAACTGCCCGCGGGTGACTCCGGCCTTGAGTCCGACATAGAGTTTAGCCCCCGGCGTGCAATCGGCGATGTACCACATCTCGGTTTTGGGCTCGCCGCCCAAGCTGGCGGCTAGATGCGCGGGGGGATGGACCTGGATTGACAGGTCATCACGGGCATCGAGCACTTTGATCAAGATTGGAAATCGCGGGTGAGCCTCAAACCCTTGGCCGAACACCGCCTCGCGATGATTGCACCAGAGTTCGTGCAAGGACAGTCCGGTAAACTCCCCCTCATCGACTACGGATTGCTCCATTTCACGGTCCACAATCTCCCATGACTCGCCATACCGCCGCTCCGGCGTCGGCAGCACCCGGCCATAGACGCGTTCCAATTCGCGCCCTCCCCACACCCGTTCCATGTAAAGTGGGCCGAAAGTAAGCGGTTCCATGCCAGCTTGATAGCTTATCCGCTTTGCTCTGGCAAGTGTCGTTCCGAGTTCAGGCTGGAGCACCGATGACGCCGGGAATCGGGCCCGAATCTGCGGGTTGATTTTCCTCGGCCGGCTTTTTGACCGGTGTTTTACGCAGTTCGTCGGGGATCGGAGGCGGCTTGGGGACGTTGGGAGGGTTACGCATGACGCCGGTGTCGATGAGGTCGCGCAGGTGGGAGGCGTCGAGCGTTTCGTATTCGAGGAGGGCGAGAGCGATGACTTCGATCTTGTCGCGGGCGGCGGCGAGGATATCGGCGGCTTGGCGAAAGGCATCGTCGATGAAGAATTTGATTTCCTCGTCGATGAGTTTGGCGGTGTGGCCGCTGTAGTTGGGATGGCGTCCAGTATCGCCGCGGCCGACGAAGATGGGAGCGTCGCCTTCGCCGTATTCGATCATGCCGAGTTTGTCGCTCATGCCCCATTCGCAGACCATGTTGCGGGCCAAAGAAGTGGCTTGGCGAATATCGCCGGAGGCCCCGTTGGACACGTCGTCACTGTGGAAGCCTTCGGCGATGCGGCCGCCCATGGTGACCACCAAGCTGGAGAGGGCTTCCTTTTTCTGGATCGAGTACTTGTCGCCATCGGGCAAATACATGGTGGCACCGAGGTAGGGGCCGCGGGGGATGATGGTGACTTTGTGGAGCGGGCTGGTGTGGGGGAGCACCATGTTGAGGTAGGCGTGGCCGGCCTCGTGCCAGGCGGTGCCGATGCGTTCCTTTTCGGACATGGCCAACGAGCGGCGTTCGCGGCCCCAGCGGACTTTGTCGCGGGCTTCCTCCATCTCGTCGAGGGTCACCGCACTCAACCCGCGGCGTGCGGCCAACAGCGCGCTCTCATTGATCAGGTTGGCTAATTCCGCACCGGAAAAACCCGGCGTGCCACGCGCAATCTTGGATAGATCCACCCCGGCAGCGAGTTTGATTTTTTTGACGTGGACGCGCAGGATCTCCTCGCGGCCATTGACGTCTGGCAGTGAGATGGTCACTTGGCGGTCGAAGCGGCCGGGACGCAGCAGGGCGGGGTCGAGCACGTCCGGGCGGTTGGTGGCGGCGATGATGATGACGCCCTCCTGGGTATCGAAGCCGTCCATTTCGACGAGCAACTGGTTGAGTGTTTGCTCGCGTTCGTCGTGACCGCCGCCCATGCCGTGGCCACGATGGCGACCGACGGCGTCGATTTCATCGATGAAAATCAGGCAAGGGGCGTTCTTTTTCCCTTGTTCGAACATATCGCGGACACGGGAGGCACCGACGCCGACGAACATTTCGACAAAGTCAGAGCCGGAGATGGAGAAGAATGGAACATCGGCCTCGCCGGCGATGGCGCGGGCCAGCAGGGTTTTGCCGGTGCCTGGGGAGCCGACCATGAGGACGCCCTTGGGAATGGAGCCGCCAAGTTTTTGGAATTTGCGTGGGTCGCGCAGGAATTCGACGATTTCGCAGAGCTCTTCCTTGGCTTCCTGGATGCCGGCCACATCCTTGAAGGTCACTTTGACGCGATCCTGGGACAGCAGGCGGGCTTTGCTTTTGCCAAACGACATGGCCCCGCGGCCAGCAGATTTCATTTGCTGGCGGAACATGAAAAACAGCAGCAAAAGGATGAGTAACACCGGCAGGAAGGTGACGACGGCGCTGCCGAGGTAGTCTTTGTGGCGTTCCCAGACTGCCTTGTCCTTGACGAGTTGCTTGAGTTCGTCGCTGAGAATGGGCACCGAGACACTCACGGTGAAAGGCGCGGGTGCCAGTTCTTTGCCGTCGGCGGCTTTCTTGGCGACCAGGTTGCTGACCACTTTGCGGGTGCCGACAATCACCGACTGGGAGTTGTCAGGAAAGGTGAGGATGCGCAGCGGATTGGCGGCGTCCTTGACTTGGATTTGGCCGAGGGCGAGTGCTTTACGGAATTCCGGCAGCGAGAGCGTCTCGCCGCTGGCCGTGGCATCGACGGTCGTTTCCGGCTTATCGGTAGCGGGTTTGGCCTCGATGCGGATTTTATCGCCGAGGATGGCGGTGATTTCGTCCTTTTGGAGACTGAGGTTAACCGGGACGTGGAAGTTGCTGGTTTTTTCTTCGGAGCTGTCGGATTTCAGCAGTTCGGGGTTGAGGAAGCCGCTGATTTCCGCGTCGTAGGAGGTATCGGTGGTGATGACCTTGAGCGGGTGCTTGGAGTCATCGACGACCACGCGCCCCTGGTCCCAACAGGCGCGGAATTCCGAGTAGCTGAGGGTTTTGGCGGCGCTGCCCGCGAGTGGGTTGTTAAAAAAGGCGAGGCCGAGGATGAGGCAAGCCACGGATAGCAGGATGAGCAGACGCCAATTGAAACCGGTGGAGTCGCCGCTGTTGCGGTTGGGCGTGTTATTCGGGGGAGGAATCGGTAGTTCGGACATGGTGAGCAGGTCAAATCGCCTAGCGGGCGTGAGGGACGGTAAACGAGAGCGGGAAAAAGAAAACTCCTTTTTTGCGGAGTTCTTGCTGGTTGGGCCGAGCTCTGGCATGGATGTGGGCGTGGCCTGGCACTTTCACGGCAAAGACATCAAGTTCACTCCGCCGCAATGGATGGGTTGGGGGTGGTTGCGGACGATTCCAGGGATAGGTCGGCTGCGGGCATTGCGGCCCGGCACCGACGCGCACGTAGGGATGTTGGTGGACGCCTTTGCGGCGTTTGCGACGCTGGATGACGAGTTGAGCCCGGCGGAGGCCGACTTGATTTTGGATTTGTTGAGGAGTGCGTTTCCGCAGGTGGATCACGGGTGGTTGCGGCGGCGCTTGCAGCGGGCGGTGCGCAATCCGCAACCTCTGCAGGCGGTGTCCGCAGAGTTGAAGGATAGCTTGAATGATGCGGGCAAGCTGGCGGTGGGCCTGGAATTGTTCACTTTGGTGGATGCGTCGGGCCGCTCGGAGCGTGGGCGGGCCAGCTTCGATGTGTTCATGCGGCGCTTGGGGCGGCCGGATTACGGGGCGGCAATTTTGCGGGAGATGCTCGGGGAAGCGGGCGATGAGGGTTTGCCATTTGAGCGGGTGATTTTTGGTGGGACGCAAGCGGACGTGGTGTTGCCGCCCTTGGCGCAGCAACAGGGTCAGGAGTTTCGGGTGTATCGGACGGGGGATTTGGTGTTGGTCAGAAATACCGGAGTGGTGCCCTTGTGGATTCGCGGCCGCTCGCTGGAAACCGGCTCCTTCTTGCGGATGCGTGAACGCCAGCCGCTGGTGCTGCCGGGCTGGACGCTGAGCCACGAGGATCTGATGTTTTTCCTCAATGTGAAACGCACCGGCAATTCGCCCGCCATTTATTTGGAGGCGGGTGAAGGTGGGCTTACCGCGGCACGCAGCCGAGGGCGGATGAGCGTGTTGCGGGTGAACTTCGGTTTGGTGGCTGAGGTGGAAGCCTTGCAGCACACGAACTTGCACGCGGGAAACTACGGTCCGTTGCGGCGCGGGGACAAGGTGCAGTGCCTCAATCATGAGCGGCTGGGGGATGCGGCGGGGGTGAGTTTTTCGATCAATGAATTGAGGCGGCGCGCCACCCAAAGTGGGCGGAGTTTCCGCTTGGCGGGCGATCGGCAGGAATATCTGGTGTCCAACGATGCGGCGGCATTGGCGCGAGGGGATTTGTTGCTGGCGCCCAAGCTGGCACCGCGGGTGGTGTTGTTCATCCGCTATGATGCGGAGCGCGCCGAGGGCGAGTTGGAAGTCAGGTCCAGTGAGGGGCAGATCTGGGTGGACGGCCAGTTGGTGCGCGGCACCGCCGTACTGGTGGACGGGTCGTTGATTCGTTTGTCGGGCAGCCAGGCGGTGCGCTGCCGGTTCCGGGAATGCTTTTTGGATGAGGAGCGCACCCAGATTGAGTCACTGCAGGTGGAGGATTTGATTCATGATTTCGGCCCGGGAACCCGCGCCTTGGATCACCTCAACTTCGAGGTGAGGCGCGGCGAAATGATGTGCATCATCGGCCCAAGCGGCAGTGGCAAGAGCACCTTGCTATCAGTCATCTCAGGGCAATTGCAGCCAACCCGCGGCAAGGTCCAACTCAATGGCATTGCGCTTTATGAACATCGCGAGCGGCTGGTGCCTTTCATTGCCTACATGCCGCAGGAGGAGGCGCTCAATCCACAGTTGACGGTACGCGAGCATCTGCGCCACGCGGTGACGATCCGCCGGCCGGGGCTCTCGCTCGCAGAACACGAGCGGCGGGTCGATAGCGTGCTGGCGGAGTTGGGATTGCAATCCATCGCCCGCCGGCGGGTCGGCTCGGCCGGGGAAAAAACCCTCTCCGGCGGTGAGCGCAGCCGTTTGAATTTGGGTTTGGATCTGGGCAGCCGGGCCGAGGTGTTTTTGTTTGATGAGCCGATTTCCGGGTTGTCGTCCAAAGACTCCGAGCATGTGGCAGAAACCCTCCGCTCGCTGGCCCGCGAGAAAATCGTCATCGCTTCGCTGCACCGGCCAGGGGCTTTGGTGTTGCGCTTGTTCGACAAGGTTCTGTTGTTAGATAGTGGCGGGTGTTTGGCGTACTTCGGTGCCCCGTCAGCGATGGTGGAGTATTTCCACGAGGCCTGCGAAGAGTTGGGCATCGCCCATCCCTCATTGCAGGGAGGGGCCGCGCAGGGGGCGGATTTCGTCTTCGACGTGCTCGAAACCCCGCTCAGCGCCATCGGCGGCGGCTCCAACACCGGCGCCGCGCGGCGCTTCCCACCGGCATTCTGGCAGGAGCGCTTCGAGAGTGTCGCGTTGTTGCGCTCGCTGCAACCGGGTGCCGGGCCGGTCTCGCGCCTCAGCGATGCGGGAGCGGCGGCGGGCTTACCGCTGCCGCTCAAGCCGGAGCGGCGGCTGCGCACGGTATTGGCGGTGTTTGCGACGCATTTTTTGCGCTCGTTGTTTTCCAAGGCGCGCAATCGCGGGACTATTTACAGCATGTTCATCGAAGCGCCGGTGCTGGCCGCGTTGATCTCCATCACGCTGCGCTCATCGCCGACGGGTGAGTACCTTCTATCCACCGCACTGCATATTCCGGCGTATTTGTTTTTGAGCGTGACGGTGGCGATGTTTCTCGGGCTGACCAACTCGGCGACGGAAGTGTTGCGGGATCGGCCGATGTTGCGGCGCGAGCGCAATTGCCAGGGCAGTGCGGCCTCCTATGTCGCGGCCAAGTTTGTGGCCCTTGGCTTTGTGGCATCCGGCCAATGCCTCATGTATGTGCTCGTCGGCAATTACTATCTGGATATCCACGGAATGCTCATGGAACATTGGTTGTGGATGACTCTCACGGCGTGGACCGGCACGGCGCTGGCGCTGGTGGTTTCCTCCGTGGTTAAGACCGAGCGGGCGGCGCTCACGGCTGTGCCCTTGCTGTTGGTGCCACAAATGTTGCTGGCTGGCGCACTGGTGCCCTATCGGGAAATGAACCGCGGCTTGTTCGACAAGGTGCCCCTCAACCGCGAGCACGGCGGCGCGCCGGTGCCCTCCGCCTTCATGCCCTTGCGCTACGCCTATGAGGGCATGGTCGTCGGCCAGGCCACGCGCAACCCGTTCGAATTGGAGCGCATCGGCTTGCAGCGCCGCATCGATGCCATGCGCGATAGCGGCCGCGACATGACTCCAGCGCAAGCCGAGCGCTTCGAGTTGCTCAAGGAAGGACTGCGGCACTTGCTGGCGGCTGGCGCGGAGACGCCCGAGGAGGCGGCGGACTTGGTGTCGCGCATTGCGCGGATTGCCAGCCATGGCAGCAAGCTCGAGGTGGCAACCATGAAGGTTTGGGCGGATCGCCCGGCAGTGCGACCGGCCTCTGAGTTTTTTGTCAACGAGCGGATTGATTTGTTAGTCCGGGAGGCTGAGACCTTCCGCAATGATTATCGCAACCCGGGCATCCGTAATATTTTCCTGGCCTTGGAAAAACCCTTGCCGTTTGTCGGAGCCAAGCGTGCGGAGTCCACGGCAGGGGCGGCCAAGCCTGCCCGGCCGGGACCTTCCAAGTGGGAAATGGAAACCCAGCGCTACTGTTGCCTGGTGCTGGTGGGGCTGGTCGGCGCTTGTTGGATAGCGGCGAGTTTTATCCTAACCTATCAAAATCGCCGGACCCGTTAGCCTGGGGAGGAAGACGCAAGCCACGGATTCCACGAATAATCCTAAAAAGGAAATTAGAAACCACGGATTTCACGGAATTCACGGATAAAGAAAGAGTTATGGATTTCATGGAATTCACCTTTAGGATGAGCCAAGGGTTTGATAGATAAGGACCATCTTATCCGTGCAATCCTCTTCAATCCGTGAAATCAGTGGTAAAAAGACGGCACTCCTACCGTTCCCATTTTCCTTTTTCAGGGTAAATCTGCGAGTGGCTCGGGATAGTTAGCATGCGTGGCTTGCCGGGGCAAGGTGATCTCGAAGCTGGTGCGCAGGCCGGGTGCGGAGTGGCAGGTGATGCTGCCGTCGTGGGCTTCGATGGCCCGCTTGACGATGGACAGGCCGAGGCCCGTGCCTTTGATCTGGTTTTGCGAGTGGTGTTTTTCCACTCGATAGAAACGTTTGAAGATAAACGGCAGATCGGCGGCGGGGATGCCGATGCCGTTGTCAACGACGGCGAGGCGCAGGCCCTCGCCGCAGGCTTCGCTGAGGATGCGCACCTGCAGGCCGGGCTGGAGGTTTTGTTTGAGGGCGTTCTCGATGAGGTTGAATAAAATCTGTGTCCAATAAAACCGGTCACCATGCAGACTGATGCCCGGATCATGGAATTGCACGGCTAGCGTGGCATTTTGCGCGCGAATCAGCGGCTCCAGCCGCTCAATGATGTCATGTACACATTCGGTTAGTTGAAAATCCTCCATCCGCAGCGTCGAGGCATCGCCCGATTCCATCCGCGAGATGAGCAGCATGTCCTCGATGATGCGGGTGATGCGCCCGGTGTGCTTGCGCATGATGCCTAGGATACGCAATGCGGCCGGTCGTTCATCTAACATTTCCGGCGCATCCAGGAATGTTTCCAGATAGCCATCGACCAAGGTGATGGGCGTGCGCAATTCGTGGGACGCGTTGGCGACAAAATCCTTGCGGATTTGTTCGAGTTGATGCTCGGCGGATAGATCGCGCAGCAGAATGCGCACATGTGGCGCGCCTGTGGCTTGGAGCACCGGCGCGGCATCTACCAGCCACACCGAGTCGCCGCTGCCGGGGCTGTGGTCGCGGCCGGGAGCGGCTTCGGAGGGAAGGTGGATTTGCGCGGCGTTGGGCTCGCCGGTGTTGCGGCATTCCAGATAGGGAGTGGCGAGCCGGGCGTCGCGCAGCACTTCGAGCACGGTGCGGTCGATAAACGGTGATGGCCCTAACAATGCCATGGCAGCCTGGTTGCAATGTTGAATGAGTCCGTGGGCGTCGGCGATGAGAAACGCGTCAGGAAAGGCGTTGAGCAGGCTATCGCGTTCATTGCGGGCGGCGGCGAGTGCCCGCAAATCCTGGTCGCGCTGGCGTTGCTGTAAGTGGCGCAGGCGACGAATAATGAGGCGCTGACGTAGGATCCATGCCAGCAGGCAGAGGGTGGCGAGGGTGAGGAGGAATTGGGGAATCATGGGCGGTTTGCGAGAGTGGCTTGCTAGCGCAGCTCCGCCACAGACCTAAGACGCAAGACAGGAAGACACAAGAGAAGAAATTTTTGCTAACGACAACACCTTTGGCTTTTCAAGGACCAGAACCCGCAGGCTGAGTGTGGAACGTTGAGTAAGAGCTAAAATGCTTACCGCAAAGCTGCAGAGGTCGCAAAGGGACGCAGAGCAAGGCAGGACTTTCCTTGATAATCCATTCCACTTTGCGCCCCTTGGCGGCCTTTGCGACTCTGCGGTAAATCTTCAAGTTATTGAGAAGGACTCTGGGGCTTGGGATAGAGGCACGCATCGATCACGGAGAGCACCTCATCCAAAAATTCATTGGGGGCGCTGCCGATGCGCTTAACCTCTCGCGCGCGAAAATCAACTGACTTCATATGTTCGCACATGACGAAACCCGTAAGTCCCGAGCCGGCTGGAACACCCACATGGAAGGGCGTCTTTCGATCCGTGTTGGTGATGGGACAGCAGATGGCGAGGCCGGTCGCGCGATTGAATCCAGACACACTGACGACGAAGGCCGGGCGGCGGCCCTTTTGCTCGTGGCCTGCCTGTGGATCAAACGTGAGCGTCACGAAATCCCCTTGCAATGGCACGATGCCGCGCATCACCAACCCTCCTTCCCAGCCACCTTGCCCCAGTCGCACTCACCCTCAAATGCCTGCGCTGAACTCTCCGCAATGAGATCTTCGATGCGATGCCTACCCCGGATCGGCCGCGATGCCGGCGTTGGTGTAATCGTGATCTGTGAACTATCCTCTGAGAGCTTCACAATCACCGAAGCCCCAACCGCAATGCCCATGGATTCTACGATCGCCTTGGGCAGCCGGATCCCTTGGCTGTTGCCCCAGCGCTGCAATGTCGTCTTCATGCAGGCGAGTATAGCCTTGGGATATACTCGGTCAAGGGAGTTTTCTCCGGCCCGTACGCGCTTATCCACTCATCCCGCAAGAAGCCCATGCGGCTAAAACTTTGTGCCGATGGGGTCAGTCCCGCTTTTCGAGCATACGGCCCCCCGCTTCCACTGCACCATGCCCGAAAAGCGGGACTGACCCCATCGGCATGCAAGCGCCGGCTTTGACTGCCTCGCGTTTGAGGCGCAGCTCGCGCCATTCGTTGACTAGGCGGCTGGCCTCGATGATGCCGCAACCCGCGGGCAGGGTGAGTTGG
>WBXE01000077.1 GCA_008932955.1 Verrucomicrobiota bacterium | reverse complement strand
GGGCCGAACTCGCGCAATATGCCCGGCCAGAATCCGGCAGCTTGGTCAGCTCCAGAGTAGCGGCTGGCAAAGTTTTTAGGATCTTCACCATGAGTTAGGTTGAGTCCGCCTTTGCCTGCGACGAGGAATTTCCTACCCACCGATGGTTTGCCATCAAACAGGGAGACCTGGGCACCGGCCGCCGCCGCCACCTCGGCTGCGCGCAGTCCCGCGGGTCCGCCACCGATGACGGCGATGTGGGGCGTGGCGTGAGTTATGCGTTGATGGGTCATGAGTTGAAGAGACAGAAGACTTGAAGACAGAAGACAAGAGAGGAAGATCTATTCTAGCGAGGCGGAGCCTCAGACCAAGGACGAAGAGAATTGATGATTGATGATTGATGATTTGAGCTTGGACACGAGCGTCCGCATAAACAAGCTCACTTCAAAAATCCAAAATCAACATTTATAAGTCGTCAATCAATTCAGAGATGGCGGCACTTCAAAAACATGACTCATTGGCAACAACTTAGGCTTTTCAAGGACTCTTGTCTTCGGTCTTTGCCCCTATCTCAGACGATTTTGAGGCGCGCGAGGTCTTGGGTGTCGATGAGGCCGATGGGGATGCCCTCCGCATCGAGCACGATGATGTCATCGATGCGGTTTTTGCCAATGGACTTGATCGCTTCCACTGCCAGCGCATCGGCGCGCACGGTCACCGGTTGGCGGGTCATTAACCCTGCCACCGGCTTTTCACCTAACAGAGGGTCCTGCTGGAACGCACGGGCGAAATCGCCGTGGGTAAAGACACCGGCGAGCTTGCCGCAGGAGCTTAGAATCAAGCAGGCGCCAGCGCGGGCGCGATGCATGGCTTGCAGCGCGTCGAGCACGGTGGCCGCCTCCGGCACGGTGGGCAGGGCGGCGTCGGCGCGCATGATGTCGGACACGCGGGTAAGCAAGGCGCGGCCTAGCGAGCCGCCGGGGTGATAGCGGGCGAAGTCCTCTTCGGTGAAGCCGCGGTCTTCCAATAACACCATTGCCAGCGCGTCGCCCATCACCAGCATGGCGGTAGAGGAACTGGTCGGTGCGAGGTTCATCGGGCAGGCCTCGCGCTCCACTGAGGTGTCCAGCGTCACATCACTGAGCCGCGCCAGTGTCGAGTCGGGCTTGCCGGTCAGCGCAATGACATTGACCTCGAAGCGCTTGATGAAGGGCAGTAGGTCCAACAATTCGCGGGTTTCCCCGGAGTAGGACATGGCGATGACTGCGTCGCCATCGGAGAGTAAGCCCAGATCGCCGTGCAAGGCATCCTGGGAATTGAGCAGCACGGCGGTAGCCCCGGTGGAATTGAAGGTAGCGGCGATCTTGTGGCCGATGTTGCCGGATTTGCCGATGCCCACCACCACGATTTTCCCGCGCTGGTCGAGCGTGCGGTGGAGGATTCCAATCGCCTCGACCAAACTTGCGTCGAGGCGCTCGGCCATGCGGCGCAGACCTGCGGTTTCCATATCGATGACGTTGCGGGCGCGTGCCAAGTGGTCCATGCCAGTCATCACAAGGCGAGTGGTGCTGGATTGCAAGCGTGGAGCGCGCAGGCAGCGGCGTTTGGGGGGTGGCGGCTCCAACCCGAGCGCCGAAGTGGGATTCCAGTAGCCGGATAGATTAACCACAGATTGGATTATTTGTCTGTCCCTATGTCAGGAGTCGTGAGGCCAGCCGCCGACAGCGAGAATTGGCTTTGCGGCGGGCGGGTTGGGCGGCACCCTCGGGCCATGACTTTGCCAGAGCCGTTATCGCGACCCGCGCCTGCGCCGATGCGTCAGCATTGGGAGCTGGACGCCGAATTGGTATTTCTCAACCATGGCTCGTTTGGTGCCTGTCCCAAGCCCATCCTCACGCTCCAACATTCCTTGCGCCGGCAAATGGAAGCCTCACCCGTGGAATTCCTCTGGCGCCAACTCGAAAGCCGCCTGCAACCCGTGCGTGCTGCGCTCGCAGCTTTTATCGGAGCCAGGCCGCGCGACGTGGTTTTCGTCACCAATGCCACCTGCGCGGTCAATGCCGTGGTCCGCTCGTGGCCACTGCGCCGCGGCGACGCGGTTCTAACCACCAACCTCGACTACAACGCGTGCCGCAATGTTCTAACGGAAAGTGCGCGGCGGGCCGGGGCCAAAGTCATCGTTGCGCCAATTCCCTTTCCGCTGAGCGGGGCCGACGCCGCGGTGGAAGCCATCCTGGGAGCGGTCACGCCGCGCACCCGGTATGCGATGATCGACCATGTGACCAGCGCCAGTGGCATGGTTTTGCCGATTGGCCGGATCGTGCGCGAGCTCGCCGCCCGCGGCGTGGAGACGCTCGTCGATGGGGCCCACGCGCCGGGCATGCTGCCGCTCCACCTCAGGTCGCTGCAGGCCGCCTGGTATTGCGGCAACCTCCACAAATGGGTATGTGCGCCCAAGGGCAGCGCCTTCCTGTGGGCTCGCGAAGATTGCCAGGCAAAGCTTCAACCCGCCGTCATCAGCCACGGCAATAACTCGCCCCGCGCCGGGTTCTCCTCCTTCCAAGATCGCTTCGACTGGGCCGGTACCTGCGATCCAAGCGCCTGGTTGTGCGTGGCCGAGGCTATCGATTGGTTAGGTGGCCAGCTGCCCGGCGGCTGGCCGACGCTGCGCCGCCACAATCACAGCCTCGCCTGTCAAGCCCGCCGCCTCCTCTGTGCCGCACTCGAGGTGGAGGCGCCGTGTCCCGCTGGCATGCTCGGCAGCATGGCCACCATCCCGCTGCCGGAGTGTTGGCAAAACCCGCGGGTGAGCCGCAGCCTAGACCAGGAACAAGCCCGTCTGTACGCCGGTTTTCGGATCGAGGTGCCGTTTATGACGATTGGGGCGCGGCGGTATTTCCGCGTTTCCGCTCATCTGCACAATCATTTGGCGGAATACGCCTATCTAGCTGATGCCCTCAAGATGCTGGCGGCCTAAGGTCGGAGGTCAGAGGTCAGAGGTCAGAGGTCGGAGGTCGGAGGTCGGAGGTCGGAGGTCGGAGGTCGGAGGTCGGAGGTCGGAGGTCGGAGGTCGGAGGTCGGAGGTCGGGTTGCGGGTTCACATCACATGCGGCTGCCAGCCGTTGGCGGCGCAGAGTTCCTCATAGGTCTGCGGCGACATCACTGCAAACGCCCAGCTGCCCGGCACCAGCGCGTCGCCATCGCCAATGGCGAGGTTGTGGCGCCATTTGCCATCGAAGGCCAGGCCTTGGGTCGCCACGCTGGAACCGGCGATGAGGCGCGACCACGGCATGCTGGAGATGACTGCCACCGCGCTGGCGCTGAGGCCGCTTTTGCCATTGAGTTCGAAGGCGATGTCGGCGTTGAGAAACCGCTGCTGGGCGGGGGGCGGCATGGTTATCTCAGGGGCGTGACGGGCGTTGGACTCGAGCGTAAACTGCGGCTTGTTGTCGCCGTCACGCATCACCATCACCCGGCAGTTGCCGCGGCCCGAACCGGTTGAGACGGTGCCACCCCAAGTGCCTAGGGTGGTGGCGCTGACGCTCAGGTCGAGGATGAAGTTGCCACGGGTGGCCCAACTGGCGAAGAAGCGTGGCGGGTTGATTTCAAGGGTTGTCTCTAACATCCATTGGTGGGTCAGGTTGCCGTCAGCAGCAGGCACGGTAGCGCGGGCGATGGAGCTAGAATCGCCGACGCCGTCGAAGGGATCTTGCAAGCACACCAGCAGCCACTCGGGAGGTGGTGGCCCAATGGCGCGTGGTGGGGACGAGTCTGGCGCAAGTGGCTGGTTGATCGCAGGTGATGGTTCGGCACTCATTCAGAGTTGCGTATAACAAGAGTCGGTGTCGCGGTCGAGGCAAAAGCATGCCACTGTCGGCATTTTTCCGACGGTGAGCCGCTTAACCGCTCAAGATGCCGCCTGGCAGGGTGGGCGCACTGGGATGCCGTGGGCGGCGAAGTGGCGCTTGGCGTCTGCGACGGTGAACATGCCAAAGTGAAAAATACTGGCGGCGAGCACGGCGTCGGCCTTGCCGGCTTGGAGGACATCGACCATGTGATCGAGGGTGCCGGCACCGCCACTGGCAATGACTGGGATGCCGACGGCGGACGAGATGGCGGCGGTCAGTTCGACGTCGTAACCGGCTTGGGTGCCGTCGGCGTCCATGCTGGTGAGGAGGATTTCGCCGGCGCCGCGGCGCCAGACTTGGGTGGCCCATGCCACGGCGTCGAGGCCGGTGGAGTTGCGCCCGCCATGGGTGTAGACGGTCCACTTACCGGGAGCCTCGCGTTTGGCATCGATGGCCACGACGATACATTGGCTGCCAAACGCCTTGGCACCGGCATTCACCAATTCGGGCTGGTTGACTGCAGCGGTGTTGATGCCCACCTTATCAGCACCGGCCAGGAGCATTTCACGCATGTCCTCGACGCTGCGGATGCCGCCGCCAACGGTCAGTGGAATGAAGCAATGCTCGGCGGTGCGGCGAACCACATCGATCATGGTGCGGCGGCGGTCCGAGGAGGCGGTAATGTCCAGAAAGACGAGTTCATCGGCTTGCTGGGCATTGTAGGCCAAGGCACATTCCACCGGGTCGCCGGCATCCATGAGATCGACAAAATTGACGCCTTTGACGACGCGGCCATCAGTGACGTCGAGGCAGGGGATGATGCGTTTGGCGAGCACGTGGGAAGAGGTAAGACGCAAGACTTGAAGAGGCAAGACTCAAGAGAAGGCCCTGCGATAAAAACACCCGCGCAAATACCCAAGGTGGCGCGCATGAGCGGGCATGCCCGTCAAATTGGGGTTTTCCGAGGAGCGTACGTGACAATGTCTACCATTGAAGGACTCATTGGCACTGAATCCACTGAAATATCCTGAGAATTTCTTCTCAGTGCCATTAGTGGAATCAGTGGTTTGTTTGCCACGAATTACTGCGATGTGGCCTTGCCACAGTAGCTTCGCCTTAGCTTGGCTCGCCGGGTGGGGAGCAAGGACTCGACGGGCTCAGTCAAGCTTGGGCTTGCCGATGCGGCGCACGGCACCGAAACGCTTTTGGAATTTATCGATGCGGCCTTCGGTGTCTACGAACTGGTTTTGGCCGGTGTAGAACGGATGGGAAGCGGAGGTGACGCCGATAGAGATGAGACTGTGCTCAACGCCGTCAATGATTTCCTTGCGATCCGACGTCTTGGTGGAGCGTGAGATGAAGCGGTGGCCCGTGCTCATGTCTACGAACACGACCGGATTGTATTTTGGATGCAGGTCCTTTTTCATTGGGATGGAGGGCTCACGACGCGTTTCCGACGCGGCGGGCCGATCAGAATGCAGGCAAAACCAGCGCTGTCAAGCCAACATCCGCAAAAAACCGCCGAAAAAACCTGCCACAAGCCGCAGCAGCCTCAGAACTCATTTGCCGGCCTCATTTTTGCTGAATATTTCAGTGATTTCAGTGGCAATGAGCGCCTCAGTTGTAAAAATAGTCACGCACAATCCCGCAGAAACCCCGAGCTTAATCGCTATTTGAGGGAATTGAACTTGCTCGACTCAGTGGCGCCTTTGAGGTCGAACCCTGAGTTCTGAACTTGCAAACAAATGCGGCTGCCTTGGATTGGCCGGATCCTGCGGCTATTGGAAAGATAAGACTCGCTTTTTCGGAAGTTCGTGCTACGTTTTCTCCGCTATGACAACCTCCACAAAACGCAGCCGGTTTTCCCGGCGCCTTCCAGATCACGTCACCGATGAATTGGTGAACGTAATGGCCGAAAAGAAAATCTTTGGATTCAACGATTTGTTTGAGCGGGTGTTTGCTAACTTGAAGCTGCGCAATGCGGTGAGTGGCGGTGAGGAGATGTTGCGGTTGCGGGCTTATGAGAAGCTGCAGAATTTGGTGACCCGTGGCTTGGTGGAAAAAATCGGCAAGGAGTATCGTGGCACTTCGCGGGTGCATGAGGCATCGAGCACGTACATGGCTGCGCAAGTTGAGGATGAGTGAGAGAGTTCCGCTGGAACCCATGTAGAAAGCCGCAGCTGCAAGGGTTGCGGTTTTTTTATTGGCCAAGCGGATGGTGCCAAGCTATGAGTGGGCCAGCCCAGTCTCACACCATGCTCTCCGACTATCTACCTGTTTTGTTGCAAGTGCTCATTGTCATCGGTTTTGCGGTGACAGTATTGATTTTGAGTGTGGTATGCGGGCGCTCGGCCAAGCGCAATGCGGCGAAGGACATTGCGTACGAATGCGGGATGTTGCCGGTGGGTGAGGGTGCGCCTCGGTTTTCGGTTAAATTCTATCTGGTGGCGATGTTGTTTGTGATTTTCGACATCGAGGTGGTCTTCATGTATCCGTGGGCGCTCCAATTCCGCGATTTGGCCATGCAAAGCCCGGTGGTGCTGGTGAGTATGGCGGGCTTTGCCGGCACGCTGGCGATTGCCTACATGTACGCTTTGAAGAAGGGTGCCTTGAATTGGAAGTACTGAGGGCGGAATGCGCAAATCTCCAGGGCAAGGAGCGAAATGCCACTGTGTTCTGGAAATTCGTGCGTAAGAAACCACTGAAACACTGATTACCACTGAGCGCACTGAGAAGAAATTGATTAATATTTCAGTGGTTTCAGTGGTAATGAGTACCTCAGTGGTAAAATTTGGCCCAAGAATCCTGAAAATGTCACCCCCTTGACGGGCATGGCTCAGGCGCTGGGGACGCGGCGGGACTGTTCTTCGATGAAGATTTCGGCGAGACGGAAGCAGCGGCGGGCGAGTTCCCGGGCGTCTTGATCACCGATGAGTGCGACGCCTTCCTCACTGACTTCAGCAAGGAAGATTTTCCAGGCTTTGCGGGCCAGGGTTTCCGGATCGACTTTGGCACGCGCCGCCATTTGGCGCGGCTGCGGTGCTGCCGCGGGAGCAGGCCGGGGCGCAGGGGGGGGCTCGTCGGATTCGTCGTGAGAGGCATGGTCCTCGGTCGCGCTGGTGGCAGCGCTGGCGGACTGGCCCTTGCCCTTGCGGCGACGGCGTTTGCGTTTGTGGTCCGGGGAAACCGCGCCGCCACTGCTGGCAGCTTCGGGTTCTGGCCATTCGCCGGAGGCTGGGCTGGGAGATTCGGAGGCGGCGGGCAGGGTGGCCGCGCCACGGGGGGGAGTGGTCCGGGCATCTTGCCCGAATTCTGGGGGGGCGGAGTGCTCGGCGGCGGGCAGGATGCCCGCGCCAGGGGGGGAAGCAATCCGGGCATCTTGCCCGGATTCCGGGGGGGCGGGCTCAGGAGCGGTTGGAGCTGCGGCCTGGGCAGGGGTTTTTTTGGGACGAGGTTGGGAGATGCGGCGCACGCCGGGGCTGGCGGCTTTGCGGGGAGCGGGTGTCTTATCGGTCATGTGAGAGGGGATCGGGCAAGCTGCGATGGTGCTTGCCGGGTTGCTAGAGTGAAAGCCGGGTCGGCTCAGAGGTTGTGGATATCGTCCCGATTGAACTTATTTTTGGGATCGTCGGGGACGCTTTTGCCATCCTTGCCTGGCGACCAGAGATCGAAGTCGGGACTCTGAGCGCCGCTGCCCTTGCGGTAGCGATACTCATTTCTCCAAGGATCGAGAATGCGGGCGGCTTGGCCTCTGCCGTCGATCCAGCCTTGTCTGTTATGTTCGGGATCGAGGTCGGAGATATAGATTTTCTGGACAGTATCGTTCAAGGGGCCGGAGCCGTCGCGGTTAGAATCCCAATACAGGTCAGAGAAAAGCTCATTGGACATGTTTTTCCCATCGCTGGGCGAGTTCTCCGCCCGTCCAGGATAGAATCCAAAATCGAGTTTGAAATCATCGCAGGCTTGGGCCAGCAGTCCGATTTGTACCTTCGCGGTATTGCGTTTGGTCGATTCTTTTGCATAGTCCATACCGGCCACGACCAGACCCGCGAGGATCACGATGATGGTGATGGTGACAAGCATCTCAACGAGCGTGAAACCACTGCAGCGGCGGGATGACGACGGGTTCATGAGGGTAGCGGTTGGAATAGCGAATGGCACCGAGCGCGCTTAGGACGCAGCACCCATCGTGGTGATCACCTTGATCAAAGGCAGGAACAACGCAAAGACCACCGAGCCGACCACCAGCGCCAGCATCACGATCATAATCGGTTCGAGAATGGAGGTTAGGGCGGTGACGGCGTTGTCCACTTCGTCGTCATAGACGTCGGCCACCTTGAGCAGCATTTCGGGGAGTTGACCGGTTTCCTCGCCGACATCGACCATGGAAATGACCATGTTGGGGAAGACGCCGGAGGCTTGGAGAGGGGTGACGATGGATTCACCTTCCTTGACGGCCTCGTGGACTTTTTCGATGGCGCTGGAGATGATGACATTGCCGGCGGTGTCGCGGGTGATGTTGAGGGCTTGCAGGATGGGTACGCCGGAGGTGACGAGGGTGCCGAGGGTGCGCGAGAAGCGAGAAACGGCGCTTTTGCGCTGGATATCACCGAAGATGGGCAATTTGAGTTTGAGTGAGTCGATGGCGACGCGGCCGCCTTTGGTTCGGCCCCAGAGGCTGAAGAGGAAAGCGGCGATGCCCAAGAGGATGAGCACGAAGACGATATTGGGAACGCCGTAGGGGTTATCGATGAAGAACTTGGAGATACCAAAGACGACCTTGGAAATGGTGGGCAATTCGGCATTGCCCATTTCGACGAACATGGCTTCGAATTTTGGCACGATGAAGATCATCAGGAACACCAGGATGGCCACCGCAATGAACATCACGATGATCGGATAGACCATCGCCGAAACAATTTTGTTTTTGAGTTTCTGGGCTTTTTCCTGATACTCGGCGAGGCGGTTGAGGACCACTTCCAAAACCCCGCCAAGTTCGCCGGCCTTGACCATGTTGACGTAGAGTTTGTTAAAGATTTTCGGGTGTTGGGCGAGCGACTCGGAGAACGTGGCACCACTTTGTACGGAGTCGGCGAGGGCGGCGAGGGTGGCTTGCAGGACTGGGTTGGGTTCCTGTTTGCCGAGTACGGTGAGGCTGCGCAACAGCGGTAGGCCGGAATCAATGAGGGTGGCAAGCTGGCGGGTGAAGATCATCAGACTCTTGGGCTTGATGCGACCGCCGACGCCGCCCTTGCTGGCAGCTGCACTTTTGCTCTTGGACTTGGTCGATACCCGGGCTTTGGCAGCACCTTTGGCTTTGCCTTCCTCGATAATTTGGGTCGGGTAGAGGCCTTGGACACGGAGTTTCTGAATGGCTTCCGCTTCGTTGGTCGCGGAGACGATGCCGGTGGTTTGCTCGCCTTTGGAGTCAAGCGCTGAGTACTGGAAATTGGCCATGGCTGTTGGGTGGGTTGAGAGGGGCAGGGTTGCTACTGGCGGGATTAAAGCAGGGGCAGGAGGGGAATGCGAATGGAAAAATCAATGGGCACGGGAGCTCAGGTGTATTTGAGCACTTCTTCAATGGTGGTGGTGCCGTGGTAGATATTGCGCAGGCCGTCTTCGCGGAGGGTGTTCATGCCCAGCTCCATGGCTTTCTGTTTAATGACGACGGTGGGGGCGCGGCCGGTGATGAGGTCGCGGATGGGGTCGGAGATATTGAGCAATTCGTAGAGGCCGCGGCGGCCGCGGTAGCCGGATTGGCCGCAAATATCACAGCCCGCACCGGTGAAGAATTGTTTGTCACCGAGTTCGTGGGGCGAGATGCCGAGCTGGTTGAGGATGGATTCGTTGGGTTCGTAGGGGCTGCGGCATTCCTTGCAGATGGTGCGCACCAAGCGTTGGGCAAGCACGCCTTCCAGCGAGGCGGAGACCAGGAATGGCTCGCAGCCCATGTCGATGAGGCGGGTGATGGCGCCGGCGGAGTCGTTGGTGTGCAAGGTGGAGAGCACCAAGTGGCCGGTCAGCGCGGCTTGGATGGCGATGGTGGCGGTCTCCTTGTCGCGCATTTCCCCGATCATGATGCGGTCGGGGTCCTGGCGCAGAAAGGCGCGCAGGATGCGCGGGAAATCCAGGCCGATGGCCTCGTTGATGGGGATTTGGATGATGCCATCGATATCATATTCGACGGGGTCCTCGGCGGTGAGGAGTTTGGAGTCGATGGTGTTGATCCGGCGCAGCGCGGCGTAGAGGGTGGTGGTCTTGCCGGCACCAGTGGGGCCGGTGACGATGAAGATCCCGTTGGGTTTTTCGATCGTCTCGGTGACGTAGTTGTAGATGGCGTCTGGCAGGCCGAGGTTTTCGAGGGTCAGATTGACCGACGAGCGGTCCAACACGCGCAACACCACCGATTCGCCGTGGTGGGTGGGCAGGGTGGACACGCGCATATCGACCATTTTTTCGCCGACTTGTTTGACGATGCGGCCGTCCTGAGGGAGGCGGCGCTCGGCGATGTTCATGTTGGACATGACCTTGACGCGGGAAATGATCGGCAGCGCAAGGTGGACCGGTGGCGGGGCCATTTCGTAGAGGGCCCCATCGACG
>WBXE01000076.1 GCA_008932955.1 Verrucomicrobiota bacterium | reverse complement strand
CGTGGCGAGTTCAACACCGGGTTGCGCAGGAACCTCCGGCTTGCGGGCGGGTTGTCCGGGCTTAGGCCCTACAGCCGGCTGATCGGCGGCTTGGCGCGTGGCAGCGGGGTCGGTCCGGGCCGGATGCTTCGGAGCATCTGGAGGAGTGATAGCGGCAGCAGGACCCGTGGCGGGTTCAACACCGGGTTGCGCAGGAACCTCCGGCTTGCGGGCGGGTTGTCCGGGCTTAGGCCCTACAGCCGGCTGATCGGCGGCTTGGCGCGTGGCATCGGGGTCGGTCCGGGCCGGATGCTTTGGCAGCTCAGGTGCCATGGGAACGGTGGCGGCTTGGTGCTGGGAGGGCGCTTCCAGCGCGTGCTTGCGCTGGGCTTCCAGCGCAGCGGTTTCGCGTTGATTGGTTTCCAAAACTTGGGCGCGACGTTGGTTGAAGGCCGGTCGGCCGCCAAGCTGGGTCAGCGCCTGATCGGCTTGCCGCTGGTCTTGCTCGCGGTGCTGGCGGAAGTGCTCGGCGACCTCTGGAACCAGCGGTGCGGGTCGCTGAATGACGGTGTTTTCAAGTTGACCGCGGACGCGGGTGGGGCGCAGCGCGGCGTTCCACTCGGCGTGGATGGCGGGTGCTGCCATGTTGAGCTGGTGACCTGATCGTTGCGGGCGCAGCGCCAGCGGGTCGTGGCCGGGTTGCTGCCCGCGGTTCAGGTTGAGCTGATAGTACGGCGCTGGCCGGCCCAGTGAGCGGCTAATTTCTTGATAGGCAGGGCCACCGACGAACACGTTGCCTTCATGGCAATGGATTTGGGTGATATTGGAGGTCTGCTGCCAACTGATGCTGTTTAACACGATGGGAAGGCAGTGGCGGCGCAGCAGGCTGGAGAAATGATTGATCTCCACGAAATTAAACCAGCCGGCAGCGATGCCGAAGCGCACCTCGACCGAGCTATCCCAAGTGCAATCGCGCCAGCCGAGGGTTTCGGGAGGCAGTGGAGCCCAGCCGATATGTGTGTTACTGCCCCGCCAGCAGACCCAGGCCGGTGCCCATTGATCCCCGGGTACCCAAATCCAGCCGCGCTCGTGGAGCAAGGCCCAGCGGCCGTAATGGTAGCAGGCCCAGCCGAATGGCTCGTTAGATAGCCAGGTCCAACCTTGGTTAGTACACACCCAGCGTCCATCCACATAGGGCCGCCAGCCTGCGCTGCGCACGACGGCGGGTTGCCACACGTAGCCGTAGGCCGGGGTTTCGAACCAAGATCCATAAGCGCCAAGTGAATCATAAAACGTGCCATAGTCGGCGACGGGTTGGCCGTTGGCGGGAGGAGCGGTGGGTTCGGCGATGGCTTCGCGGCCGGCGGCTTCGAGTTCGCGGCCGCTGAGGGCGGAGTCGCGCTGATCCAGGGTTTGTTGTTTACTCTCGGCGGCGGATTCGATGTCTTCGAGGCTGCGCTCGCGTTTGGCGAGGGTCTGCTCGCGGGCGGCGAGAGCCTCCTGTTTGGCGGCGGACTCAGCGTCTTGTGCTTGGTCCAAGGCAGCGCGTTCGTCGTCGATGCGGTTGCGTTCCCGTTCGATGGCATCGCGTTCGCTGGCGAGTTGTTGATCGGCGAGTTGGCGTTCGAGTTGGTGTTTTTGTTCGACGGTCTCACGGTTTTGGCGTTCCAACTCGGCGAGTTTTTTTTCGACGGCGGGGTTGGTTTTGTCGCAAGCGGCGAGAACGAGGATAGCTGGCAGCGCGAGCAACAGCAGGGAGTTGCGTTTCATGGTGGCGAGGGGGGCTGGTATGTGGGACGGAATCCAGAGGCGGTTTATTCAGTCCGAAAACCGAAGTTGGCCATGGCTTTATGTTAGGTAAGCTATGGACGTCGGCGTGGGCTGGGTCGAATGATTTTACGGATGATCATCGGGAGCGTCTGGAAAATCTTTAACGTAAGGGGTGAGAGGATTCAAATCCAAAAAAAAGTGTAATCGGTGTAATCCGTGGTTTTTATGCTCATTGGAGGGTGTTAGTTCCGGTTTTCGGCGGAAGCAGCGGGGGGGCTTGACCCCTCCATGGGCCAAGGCGGCCGGATGCCGCCTCTCCTTGAGGCAAGGCCCAGTGGCGACGGGATGCTTGCCAAAGCTGGGTTTTCCGCCAAGGATGTTGCGGTGCTGCGGCCGAGCGATGAGGAGAACGCTGCGGCGGCAGGCAGGGATATTGGCAAGCATGAGCGACCAGCGACAAAGCGATAGCAAACACGACGCGCAGACGAAGGTCGGCACGTCGCTCAAGCGCCATGAAATCCGCGAAAACCGCCAGGCCATCGTAGCGGGCACCCTGATCGGATGGTTGATGAAGCTCTGCGCCCTAACGCTGCGTTTTCACATCGATGACCGCTGCGGCATCGGCCAACCCGGCAAGTATCCCGCACCGGTGATCTATGCGCTGTGGCACAACCGGTTTTTCACCGTGCCGGCGGCATGGCGCATCCTCTGCGGTCACTCGCGCAAATCCGTGGTGCTCACCAGTGCCAGCAATGATGGAGCGATGGTCGCTAGGGCGATGGCGGTGTTCGGGTTTCGCGCCGTTCGCGGGTCGTCATCGCGGCGGGCGGTCGCGGCGCTCGTTGGCATGAAGCAGGCGATTCGCGACGGCTGCGACGTGTGTGTGACGCCGGACGGTCCGCGCGGTCCGCGCTATGTATTTCATCCGGGCTTGGTAAAAATTGCGGAGGCCACCCACACCCCGATTATTCCCATCCACGTGCGCTGTGAGGCCGCGTGGCGCTTGAAAACTTGGGATCGCTTTGTTATCCCCAAGCCGTTCAGCCGGGTTTACGTCGTCTTCGATCAAGCGCTCACGGTGTTGCCAGCCGCCGATGCGGCGGCGTTTGAAGTGGAACGCCAACGCATCGAAGCGGTCCTCCTCGCCGGGGTGGATGATTGGGAGTGATGCCGCAGTTTGGGGCATCGCCGCATCACCAGATGTGCACCCGGTCTGCGGGTTTCACATAGAGTTTGTCGCCGGGCTGGACGTTAAACGCGGAATACCAAGCGTCAATGTTGCGCAGCACACCGTTGACCCGCGCTGCGGCCGGCGAATGCGGGTCGGTGTGAATTTGTTTGCGCAGGGCCTCATCGCGGCTTTTCTGGCGCCAGACTTGGGCCCAACCAAAAAACACGCGCTGCACGCCGGTCACTCCGTCTAACACCGGAGCCGGGGCGCCGTGCAGGGATGCTTGATAGGCATCGAGCGCGAGGGTCAGGCCGCCCATATCGCCGATGTTTTCGCCCATGGTGAGTTTGCCGTTGATGTGTTCGCCGGGCATAATCTCGATGCTCTCATATTGGGAGCCGAGGCGCTCGGCCCTTGCGTTGAAATTGTCAGAATCCGCGCTCGTCCACCAATCCTTGAGCACACCATCGCCATTGGACTTGCGCCCCTGATCGTCGAAGCCGTGGCTGATTTCATGCGCGATAACGCCACCGATGCCGCCGTAGTTGACCGCCGGATCAGCCTGCGGATCAAAAAACGGCGGCTGCAGGATGGCCGCAGGAAATACGATCTCGTTAAATGAGGGGTTATAGTAGGCGTTGACCTTTTGCGGCGGCATCCCCCATTCCTTGCGGTCTACTGGTTTGTCTAAGCGATCCAGTTCGCGTTGCCAGCTGAATTGGCCGGAGCGGATGAGGTTGCCATAAAGATCGTCGGGCACAACAACGAGCTTTGAATAATCCCGCCACTCATCCGGATAGCCGATTTTCACCGTGAAACTCGCCAATTTTTGTTGGGCGGCCATTTTGGTTGCCTCACCCATCCAGTCGAGCCGGTTGATGCGCTCGGCGAGTACGGTTCTGACGTTATTGACCAATTCTAACATCTGGCGCTTGGAGGCGGCGGGAAAATACCGGGCCACATAGATTTGGCCGACGGCCTCACCGAGGGCCTCGTTGACGAGCATCACGCCGCGTTTCCAGCGGGCCCGTTGTGCGGGCTGGCCGGAGAGGGTTTTGGCGTGAAAGCCGAAGTTGGCAGCCACCAAGGCCTTGGATAGATAGGGTGCCGCAGTATCGGCGATGCCAAAGGCCATCCACGCCTGCAGCGTCGCGAGCGGTGTGGCGGCAAAAATTGCCGACTTTTTGGGAAAGGCCGTGTTGTCATCGACGATGAGCTTTGGCAGCTTGGCGAGACCGCGCGAATCTAACAACCCTGCGAAATCAAAGCCGGGTGCGTAAGCTGCCAGTTCAGCGGGGGTCATTGGGTTATAAGTTTTGTCGCGGTCGCGGAGTTCGGCGCGCTCCCAACTGGCCTCAGCGAGGCGGGTCTCGAAGGCTACGATTTGGCTGGCGGCGGCGGAGGGGGAGTCCCAGCCGATCAACTCCAGCAAATCCTTCACATAGGTCAGATACTTCGCCTTGGTTTCGGCGAACGCCGGCTTGAGGTAATAGTCCTTGTCCGGCATGCCGAGGCCGCCGGAACCGATGTATACCGCGTAGCGCGACGGGTCTTTGGCGTCGGCACTGATGCCCGGACCAAACAGACTGCGGCACATGCTGGCCGGATTGCCCATCATGGCGGCCAGTTGCTCCCGCGAGGCAGCGGCCTTGACCTTGGCCAACTCCGCAGCCAGCGGCTGGGCACCGAGTTGCTCCACCTTGGCCTCGTCCATAAAGGCGGCATAAAAGCCGCTGATTTTGGCGGTGGCCTCCGTCGGTTGGCGCAGCGCCTCGTCCAGAATCTCATGCACCCGGTTTTCCGACAAAATGGTCAGCACATCAAAATTGCCGAAGCGCACCAAATCCTCCGGTATCCGCGTCCGCTCCAGATACCCGCCATTGGCAAATTTGAAAAAATCATCGCCCGGCTTCACGGAGCCATCCTTGCCAGATAGATCAAAACCCCAGGTGCCGAAGCGTGGCGCGCTGGTGGACGTATCGGACTGGGCCATGACGCTCGCCGCGAGCAGGATGGTGGTGGCTGCGGCGGCCAGATGGAATGGGAGTTTCATTAATATGTTAGGTGGCGGATGTGGGTTTTGTGGTCGGCGGTGCTGCCAGTGCGGCGTGCAGGACGGCCCCACCCATGCACTATCTTCGGGCCACTTTCAAGCCCAGCCTGCTGAAGAAGACACAAGACCGCTGCGCTGCAAGACACAAGACCGCTGCGCTCCAAGACAAGAGCAGAGCCGTTGGTCCGCGTATGGCGCATCTTCCTCTTGTCTTCTGTCTTCTGTCTTCTGTCTTCCCTTCTTCGGTCTTCTTCCCAACAGAAGACCCTGCTGAATAACTTGGCCCGGATGCGGCATGGTGGGGAGCGACGACTTTATTGTCGTCGTGCGGGGCGACGACCTTACTGTCGTCGTGAGGAGCGACGACCTTACTGTCGTCGTGAGGAAGGAACGCCCATGAAACAGAGCCTTCGGCACGTACCCATGGCCTTTCCCTTCCGCTACCACCACAAGAATGTGGTGGCTCCTTAGCCCGAGTAAGGAGTCCCGGTTGACGCGCCGGGGCGGATGCGCTAGCAAAGCGCCGTGAATGCATGGCAAGCGGCGCTGGAAGTGGTGAAATCCTGTCTCAAGGCCGGGGTGCGGGAGTTTGTCGTATGTGCCGGGTCGCGCAACGCGCTGCTGCTCGAAGCGCTGGCGCGGGCTGAGGCCGCGGGCCTGGCACGGGTGTGGCACCACTTTGAAGAGCGCAGTGCCGGGTTTTTCGCGCTCGGGCGCACCTTGGAAACCGCCCAGCCATGCGCCGTGGTCACCACCAGTGGCACCGCCGCCGCGGAATTGTTGCCCTCCATCATCGAGGCGTTCTATCAAAATCGCCCCTTGCTCGCCATCACCGCCGATCGGCCAGCCGCCTATCGCGGCAGCGGCGCGCCCCAAGCCATCGAGCAAGTCGGGCTGTTCGGCCAGTATGCCTCCAGCGGTGGCTTCGCCAGCTGGGACGGCCGCCAGCCCCTCCATCTCAACGTCGATCTCGAGGAGGCATTCGTCTGCGGCGAGGATGCGTTGAGCGCTGCAGATAGCGGAGCGTTCGCACCGGTCCGCGAGCGCATCGACGTAGCGGCCCTGGCCCGCTGGCTGCGCGCCGATGCCTATCTGGGAACCGTCGTGCTCGTTGGCGGACTCGAACCCGACGAACGCGAGGACGTTCTGCATTTTTGTCAGACCCTGGGTGCCCCGGTGTTGGCGGATGCCACCAGCGGCTTGCGCGAGGCGCTGCCGCGGCTCGCGCTGGTGGATGGCGATCGATTATTGTTAGATCAGCCGCCTGGCCGGGTGCTGCGCCTCGGCGATGTGCCGAGTGGCCGATTTTGGCGCGAACTGGAGAATCTAACACACATTCCGGTGTGGTCGGTCTGCCGCAATGGCCTGCCCGGGCTGGCGCGGGGCTGCCAGGTGCTGCGCGGGCCGCTGGACCAAGTGTTGGCGGCGCTGGGCGAGGTGGATGAGATTGGCGACGCGCTCGACTACCTGCCGCGCTGCCCACGGCGTGCCGCGCTTTGCGATGAGTTGCTAGAGACCTATCCGGATAGCGAGCCGGCATTGTTGCGCAGCCTCTCACAGTATGCCGCGCTGGGCGGCGGCCTGTTTCTTGGCAACTCGCTGCCTATCCGCGAGTGGAACCTTTTTGCCCAAACCCAGCACCCGCTCCCGTCCGTGCGTGCCAACCGCGGCGCCAACGGCGTCGACGGCCAAATCAGCACTTGGCTCGGCTGGTCCGCTGAACTCACCGAAAGCTGGGCATTGGTCGGCGACCTAACCGCTTTGTACGATCTCGCGGCGCCCTTTGTGCTGGGCCAAATCGAATGCCACGGCCGCGTCTTGGCCGTCATTAACAATGGCGGCGGCCAAATCTTCGGGCGCCTGCCGCGCTTGCAAACCTTGAGCCCGCGGGCCGGCGAGTGGCTGACCAACCCGCACACCGCCAATCTGGCCGGCTTTGCGACGTTGTGGGGCATGCGGCATGTGGCGATCCGCACGCCCGATGACTTCGACCCACTCGGCGAGCCGTGCGCCACGGCCACCTTGCTGGAGCTGGTCCCCGACCCCAACCAGACCCGCCAATTCTGGGTGGCCTGGGATCGGCTGGCACCCAAGGCGTGAGCTGGGCACTATGGAGCCACCACATTCTTGTGGTGGTGGTGGAAGCGCAGCCCATGCGTGCTGCTGGAGACTCGGTTTATGGGCGCTACTTCCCCACGACGACAGTAAGGTCGCCGCTCCTCACGACAGTTGGCGATTTTCAACCGGCGTCGTCAGGGCCACGCGGCTCAGCCGGCAGCCTCCTGAGCAACTTCTCCAAAAATGCCGCTGTCACCTGAGCGGATTGATGACCTCGAGGAAGGTGAATTTCCTGAAATCGGTATCTGCGGTGTAGATCCGGCGCACCCCGTGTTGGCGCAAAACCGTGGCGATATGGGCGTCAGGTACCAAATTTCCGCGGGCGATGATGCCATCGGTCGCTGCCAAGTAGTCGTCGGCAAAGCCTGGCTCCTCGGTGATAATTCGGGTGCGGGGAAGGGCGAGAAGGCTTTGGATGTTTTTCCAGGCAGCCAATGGATCGAGCGGTTTGGAAAAAATGGACGGGTGTGTCACAATCCGCTGGTAGGCCATCACCGTGGACCACGTCAGGCACATGAGGTCGGGGTCCGCCGCACAGGCGGTGAGGAATGCGAACGCAGCAGGCTGCTCCGGCGAGAATGTGTCGCTGGCGTAGATGAGCAGATTCGCGTCAATGGAGTAACTCATGACTCCTCCATGGCCCGGGCAACCGCGTCTTTATCCGCAAGGTTAACCTTGGCTTGCATGGATGCCGATATCCATTGGAGCACAGGTTTATCAACGCTTCCGCAAGCCTCTCTTGTCAACGCTCCGGCGAGCAACCGAGATGCAATCCTACCCAGTGGGATTTTTTCCTTCTTTTGTAGGGACTTCAGCCCTTCCAAAATCGGCTTTTCCAAATCCAAGGTAGTTCTCATGCATCAGATGCTAAGCGCGAGCCCATCTGATGTCAATGCCGCAAGAACGGCTCCGCATTTCAACCTTTCCGCAGTGCCGATGCGCTTCCATCCCCGTGAAGTATGAAAAGCGCCATCCGCCGCGTGGCCAACTCCGCCGCTAATGCATTGAATCCAAAGCGCTTTGCGGGGGTTTGCGCGATTGTGGCCAGGTCGAATGCCACGGCCGCGTCTTGGCCGTCATTAACGATGGCGGCGGCCAAATCTTCGGGCGCCTGCCGCGGCTGCAAACCTTGAGCCCGCGGGCCGGCGAGTGGCTGACCAACCCCCACGCCGCCAATCTGGCGGGCTTTGCGACGTTGTGGGGCATGCGGCATGTGGCGATCCGCACGCCCGATGACTTCGACCTGCTCGGCGAGCCGTGCGCCACGGCCACCTTGCTGGAGCTGGTCCCCGACCCCAACCAGACCCGCCAATTCTGGGTGGCCTGGGATCGGCTGGCAAGTTCGGAAGGATGAGAATGCGTCGGTAAGCTGACAGATCTTGGGCGATTCAGATTTAGATGCCTGAGAACACAGCGCTGAAAGATTGACGTCAATCGGGTTGAGAGCTAATTTGACCCCGGACAAGCACTTGTAAATGAACATTTCACTCACGCCAGAGCTGGAAAGCCAAATCAGGCTCAAGGTTGATTCGGGACTCTACCCGAGTGCCAGCGTGCTCGTCGCGGAGTCGCTGCAACTTTTGCTCAAACGTGACGCGATGCGCCAGCAGCTGATTGCTGAAGTCACGCTCGGGGCCGATCAACTTGCGCGGGGCAAGGGGATTTTTGTCAATACCGAGGACGAATTCCTGAAGCTTGCCCGAGCCACACCATGAAGCTCGTTTTCTCCCCGGCCGCAGTCCAGGACCTCCAATTGATTGCAGATTACACCTCCCGAACCTGGGGCGCTCAGCAGGAGACGCTCTATCTGAAGGAACGGTGGGCAAAGCTGGACCTCATGCTGGATCGACCTGAAAATTACCGACCAAGGCATGATCTGGACATAGACTGCTATTCGGAGAGATATGGGAAACATGTCATTTTCTTCAGTGTCCTTGGAGAGACACTTCAAGTGATCCGAATCCTCCATAGTGCCATGGACTTCAGCGTTCATCTTTTTGAGGATCCTGAGCCATGAGTGCTAGCCCACCCCGTTCCCTGCACGACCTCAGCTTCATCGCCATGGAGAGCGAGTTGCAGGCCGCCGGCGTGTCTGCGCATCATGCCAAGGCGCTGTGGCGAGCCTTGCACTTTCACGGCGCGCAGGATTTGCTAGATCAGGATGGGTTTTCCCCGCCACTGCGGCGCTGGCTGGCAAGCGCGGTGGGCGAGGGTAAGGCATTTTTCCTCGATGAGCCGGGGGTGGTGGAGGAATCGCACAGCAGCGATTTACTGACCCGCAAGTTTCTGCTGCGCCTGCGCGACGGCCATAGCGTCGAGACCGTGCTGATGGGTTACGATGGCCGCTACACCGCTTGCGTGAGCACCCAGGTGGGTTGCGCGATGGGTTGCGTGTTTTGCGCCACCGGGCAGATGGGATTTGTCCGCCATCTGCGACCCGGCGAAATCATCGCTCAAGTCCTGCATGCCCGCCGTATCTTGCTCGCCAGCCACCCGCAGCGCCGCCTGCGCAACCTCGTGCTCATGGGCATGGGCGAGCCCCTCCATAATTATGCCGCCGTCATGCAGGCGCTTGATGCCATCTCCGATGTGCGCGGCATCAACATCGGCCCATCCAAGATTTGCATCAGCACGGTGGGCGTGGTGCCCGGAATCCTGCGCATGGCCGAGGAAGCACGCCCGTACCGCCTCGCCGTGAGCTTGCATGGCTCGACGGAAGCAGAACGCGCAGCCTTGGTGCCGGTGAGCAAGCAATGGAATCTAGCGGAATTGCTCGCCGCATGCCGGACCTATGGCGCGATCACCGGTAAGCGCATTTTTGTCGAATGGACGCTGGTGGCGGGCCGCAATGATTCGTTGGAAACGGCCGCGCGCCTGGCGGAATTGCTGAGTGGGATGGACGTCCATATCAACCTCATCCCACTCAATCCCACCAGCGGTTTTGGCGGAACGCCCAGCACCGCGGGCCACGCCTTCCAGAGCGTCTTGCGGGCCGCCGGTTTCCCCTGCACCTTGCGCCAACGCCGCGGCATCGACGTGGCCGCCGGCTGTGGCCAATTGCAGGCCGCCAAGCGCCTAGCGCAATAATAACTGTCGCAAGCCATCTGAGATGGCTTGTAGCGACGGCCTGTGACCGCCGATGCGAATGTGATGGCGCGCGGGAAAAGCGGGTGGACTGGCGATTCATTGGCAGCGGCGGTCATAGACGCGCCGCTACAAGGCGGCGGCTATTCTTGCGCCCGCCTCACAGAGGCAGGTCGTAGCTGCGGCCGCTGATGCCTTCGTGCCAGCGGATGTAGGCCATGTTGACCATGGCGAAGCCGCCGAGGGTCGGGTAGTCGCCGGTGAAATACCAATCGCCGGTGGGGCCTTCG
>WBXE01000075.1 GCA_008932955.1 Verrucomicrobiota bacterium | reverse complement strand
AGCGGAAACCACAGAATGACAGCCACCGGGGGCGCCACAATCGAACAACAACTGAAAGCCAAAAATAACTTTTCATTGAGCTTAGGCGCGCTGTTGAGGTCGGCGTGGCGGGTGGTGATGCGGTTCCAATCTTGCGCCAAGCCGTAGAATGCGACGAAGTTCCAATACAAATTGAACAGCGGCACGCACAATAGTCCCACCGCTTTGGCCGGCGTGGTGCGCGGCCTACCATGCTGCAAAATCGACCAGATTCGGTACAGATAGATTCCATTGGATCCCACCCATGCCATAAGGCAACCCGCAGCCGCCGCCCACATCAGCCGCAGCCACAGGATCTGGGCGGCCTGCGCACTGACCTCGGAATGGTTCAACTGCCACTGGGCCCATATCGCAATGACCACCAGCGTCACCCCGCTGCCGAGCAAAATGAGCAACCAGCGGAAATCCGCCACCTTAATCCGCCGCGCAGAATACGCGCCACTGGCCGCCGCGCGAGCGGGTGGCTTAGCCGTCTGCCCGCGTTGCGTCGCGAGCTTGCCCGCCGAGGGAGGGCGCTGAGGTGAGCGTGAGGTCACGCTGCCGGCGACCACGGGGCGGGGCATGGCCCGTGGCTGCGGCACGGTAGCTGGCACGGCAGGAAACAAGCCCTCAAGAGTAGATGCGGCCACCCATCCGTCCATGCCCTCGGTCCACAGCAGCGAATCGCGCACGATGCGCCCCTCCCGCACGAACTGCAGCAAATCCTCCTCGCTGTATGGCCCGTAGGATTGCCCGTTATTTAATAAGTGCCACTGGTCGCTCATGCCGAGCAAGCAAGCAAATCCCTCGTTGCCACCACAAGCACAAATTTCCGGCAGATGTGGAAAGTCCCCCCGTTGCGCCGCCGGTGATGCTAAGGCGAAGCGGATGGAAAAACACCGCGTTGTGGTGAATTGTAGCAAAGAAACCACTGAGTAAACTGAGTAGAAATCCATGAATATTTCAGTGATCATCATTACATCAGTGGTAAAATTCGTCACGAGTCATCCCCAAAATCCGCCGTGACATGACGTGCATAGCCCGCCATGGGTGATGCTCAATTCAGCCGGCGGCGGCAGGTTTGGCTTGGCGAGCGAGTGAGCACGGGGCAAGCTTGGCGGATGAATTCGATGACAGGGTTTGGGCGTGGCAGCGCGATGACGGAAACATGGCTCGCCAAGGTGGAACTTAGCACCGTCAACCGCAAACAGGCTGAAGTCGTCGTGCAATTGCCCCGCGAACTCGCCGATATGGATGGCCGCATCCGCAAACTCGTCCAACTCAGCGTCTCCCGCGGCCGCGTCCAGGTGAACGTTAGCCTCGAAGCCACCCAAAGCGCTGCGGCATCCGTGCGACTCGATGCGGCGCTGGCCAGCTCGTTGGAAGCCGCCTTCACCCAACTCAGCGGCCTGCTAGGGCGTGAGGTGCGGCCCAGCGCCGCGGATTTCCTCCGTCAACCCGGCGTGCTGGCCATCGGCTCGCGCGACATGGATCCCGAATCCGCGTGGGCAGCGATTCAACCGGCACTCGCCGAGGCTCTTGCGCAACTCGCCGCCATGCGCCGCCGCGAAGGCGCCGATCTACTGGCCGACTTTGAGGGCCGCCTCGACACGCTCGACAAATTGCGGCGAATCTTGGCCGATGCTGCCCAAGAGCGGCCATTGCGTCAGCGCGATCTGCTGCTGAAACGTTTGCGTGAGGCCGGCCTGGAGCTGGACCCGGCGGACGAGCGGGTCGTCAAGGAGTTGGCGTTGTTCGCTGATCGCTGCGACATCACCGAGGAACTGACCCGCCTGGATTCCCATTGCGCCAAATTCCGCGAATACCTCCACGCCACAGATCCCCCGGGCCGCGCCCTGGATTTCCTCTGCCAGGAAATTTTCCGCGAGTTCAATACCATCGGCGCCAAGGCTAACGCCGCCGCTATCGCCCAAACGATCGTCGAAGCCAAAACCGAACTCGAAAAAATCCGCGAGCAGGTGCAAAACGTCGAGTAAGCGCTGGCGCCATCGAGTGCGGCAGCTCGCTGCCGCCAGGTCCAGCCAGCTTGCTGGCGAGTGTCGCCTTACCAAAATAGCGCTGCGCTCTGCGAATCACCCGGATCATAAGTAGCCCATGGCAAGCGCCGTGCCCTCACGCATTGCTGCTTGATGGGCCTGCCGGCTCAAGGCGGCGCTGCCTTCGGAGAGCTACGCCCGCAAGCCCGGGCTTGTCAGCTTACCGGCACTGTGTAAAATCCTGCGCCATGAGCGACACCGCAGCGTGGATCATCGATCGGCCAGAATTAAAAGTTTTGGACGGCACGATGCGTGACGGCGGCCTGATCAGCCCTTCCCCGTTCAGCGACGAACCGGTACGCGCGGTCTACCAGACGTGCCTGGCGTTCTACAATGAGACGATGACGGGCTTTTGAGGCTGGCATCCCACCCCTCTCAACGCAAGCAAGCAACCCGCCTCCGATCCGCCCATGCCACGCTTTTTCCTACCCCCTGCCGCTTGGTCCGCGAGCGGAGCTCCGTCGATTCTAACTGGCGAGGAAGCACCGCATCTGGCGCAAGTCCTGCGCATCCAGCCCGGCACGCACGTCACCGTATTTGATGGCGAGGGTCGCCGCGCCCAAGCCCGGGTCCTTGAGGTGAGCCGCTCACGGGTGGCTTTGGAACTGAGTGAAGTGCCGCCATGCGGGCAGCTGTTGCCGGTCATCACCCTGGCCCAAGCCATCCCCAAAGGCAAAACCATGGATCTCATCGTCCAGAAAGCCGTCGAACTGGGAGTCGCCACAATCCAACCGCTCGTCACCCGTCACACGATCGTGCATCCCGGCGCAGGCAAATCTGAAAAATGGCGGCGCACCGCCCTGGAAGCCTGCAAGCAATGCGGCCAAGACCGACTCCCAGATATCCCGGACGCCCTCGCCTTTGACCGCTGGCTCGCCACTCAGACCCCTGTCGCCGCCCTGCCCAATACGATTGACTCAGGCGATGCAGGCACGAGACAGGAAGAGGCGGCGGGCAGGATGCCCGCGCCACGTGGCCCGGGCATCCTGCCCGCCGCCTCTGTTCAAACCACCAAAAGTATTGAGCCAACCGTATTGGCAGCCCCGCCCTCCTCACTCAAACTCATCGCCTCGCTGGCCCCTGCCGCCCGCCCGTTGCGCGACGTGCTTCAGGCATACCCCGCCACCACCCACGCCACCCTGCTCATTGGACCGGAAGGCGATTTTTCTCCTGACGAAACGGCGGCGGCCATCGTGGCCGGCTTCCTGCCCGTCTCTCTGGGCAGCATTGTGCTGCGTGTCGAAACCGCCAGCCTCTACTGCCTGAGTGTCCTGCGCTACCAATTCGGCAGGGACTAATGGCACTTACTCACCCGCCGGATCCATGACTGTAGGAATCGCGCCCTCCGGCGGGAGACCGGCTGGATCGACGGCAGGCAGCGGGGCCGGCGGCGGATAGACCTGGACCGCGGCGGGGGAAGCCGTTGCGGGGGTGGGCCGGGCATTGCGATCGGCCACCATGACGGAAGGCACGTAGCCGACTTCGCCGCTGCTATCGAGTTCCACCTGCAAATAGGTGCCCGCAATCCGGATCACTTTCATCGGGGTGTCCAGAGGCAGGGTCTTGTCGGCGTCGGAATCCCCTTGCGGCAGCTGCTTGAAAAACGCGCTGTTGTCCACGACGGCGCGGACGTGGTCGCCGGGTTTCAAAGGCACTGGCGTGTCCGCCAGCCTCGTCCCGCTGCCAGGTGGCAACAGCGGATTGAAATCGCCGCCGGAAATCGGCGCATTGATGGTATCACAAGCGACTAAACCTAGCGCGACGGCGGCAGACAAAAACGGAATCGGCTTCATACTACGTGAAACTGACACAATCCGCAGGTCGCGTCAACGCCATTTCCAAGCTCTATCCAAGCGCCCGCAATCCGCCACTCAGCGAGCGGCGCGAATCACCTGATTGGTCTCATCCAGCAAGAGTTTGCGGGCCACCAGCGGAGCCTGCGACAGCGCGAAAGCCATGATGGCGACCCGTTCGCCCTTTTTGATGCGGTGTGCGGCCCCCCCGTTGATGATGATGTGGCCGGTGCCGGGTTTTCCGGGTTGGACGTAGGTTTCGAGGCGATTGCCGCTGGTGATGGATGCCACCAGCACTTTTTCGCCCTCCCACAGGTCGGCCGCCTCCATCAGATCGGTGGGAATTTCAATGCTGCCTTCATAATCCACGTCGGCGGCGCTAATCATCGCCCGATGGATCTTGGATTTGAGAACTTGACGGTACATGCCGCACCAACCAACGCCCGCCCGCTGCCAAGGTCAAGCTCGGAAAGATTTCGTGGCAAGATCCCGCAAGCTGCGGCGGCTCGAAAACCGGCACAAAAGACCGTTGAGGTGAACGAGACACAAGACTGGAAGACGCAAGTGAAGAGAGCGCAGTGCTTCTTCATCTGCTCTTGTCTTGCGTCTTGCAAGCTTGCGGCTTTCCCGCAATTGCTGCGCATCAATTGCTTGGTGGTTGCGGCTGCGGCAACTCGCGAGTGAGGGTCGCCACGTCAGCGGGAGATCCGCTGGCCTCTTCAGGTGGCCCGTTTTTTCGGGCAGTCAATGAATGGGAAATCCGGTGCCCGCGCCGGCGACACAGTTTGTGTTGCCGGGGCCTATTCCGGAGCGGTATCGCCACTGTGATTTTTTGTTGCGTCAGCAGCAAAAACAGCCAGAGCACCAGCCTGAAGGGCCGTTTCATCCGTCTGCGATCTACAGACTATTGAATGCTAACAAATGAGATACCCCCAAATGCCTCTCCGAGGCGAATATCGTTGTGCCTTGGCACTTGCCGCCCTCCTGTTGCCGCTCACTGCGAGCGCCGAAGTGGAGAATGACTTAACCCCCTTGGTCGTCTCGGCTCTGCGCTTCCCGCAGCCCGCCTCCAGCGTCACCTCCAGCGTGACGTTGCTCGACCCACAGGACCTCGAAGCCCGCGGCTTGAGGCAATTCCGCGAGGCGCTCAATGAAGCGCCGGGCGTGATTGCCACCTCCACCAGCGGCCAGACCGGTGCTGTGAGTTCCTTGAACATTCGTGGCACCACTACCCCCTATTCACAGTTGGTAGTGGACGGCATGAGTTTGGGGGGCTCGTCTTCTCCGCTGGGCAACCTGCTTGCTGCCAGCCGGGTCTATGACATTGGCCGCCTGGAAATTTTGCGTGGCCCGCAAGGCGCGATCTATGGCGCAGAAAGTGTCGGTGGCGTGTTGTGGATGGAAACCCCGCGCGGCAGCGGCACACCCCACGGCTCGCTCACCGCTGAAGGCGGCTCTTTCAGCTCGTTTTCCGTCAATGCCATGCACCAGGGCGAGGTGGGGCCGCTATCCTACTTCGTCTCCGGCGGCTATGAACAAACTGCCAATGACGCATCTTACCAGAACTTCCACCAAAGCTCGGCGGCCCTGCGCGTGGAGGCCAAACTCGACAAGGTCTGGACCCTCGGCACCACCTACCGCGGCTTCGATAATTTTTTTCAAGACGGTGTCTATCTTGACGATGACCGCGTCAACGAGAACTTCGCGACCGTGTACGCCACCGGAGTCATTTCCGCCCGCTGGACCACTCACTTCCAAATCGGCCACCAGCAGGAGTACTACCACGCCGACTACCACCCCTCCATCTACAGCAGCGACTTCGGTGCCACCGCCGCGTCCACCGATCAGCGCATCGTCATCAACGACCAACTCCTGTTGCTAGCCACCGCCTTTTACAATCACGACTCGTTTGCGAGCACGTCTACCCCCACCAACCCCCACACCGATAACCGATGTGGCGCGGGTGCCGCACTGGAATGGACCCCCATTACGGACCTAACCACCAGTGGCGCGCTGCGCTGGGAAGATTACGACACTTTCGGCAGCCAACTGACTTGGCGCGTCGGCTCGGCCTATCAACTAACAAAGACTGACACCACCTTCCGCGGCGGCGTCGGCACCTCGTACCACGCGCCCGGCTTCCTCGATATTTATGGCTCGGACTATGGTATAGCCAACCCAAATCTCGTCGCCACCGACGCCCTCGGTTGGGACCTTGGCATCACCCAAAAACTCGCCGAGCACCATCAACTGGAACTCACCTGGTTCCGCAACCAGATCAAAGACCAAATCAAGTATGTCCCCTATCCGTTCCCGAGTATGATGGGCCAAATGGTCAACCTACCCGGCACTACCACCACCGAAGGGCTCGAAGCCGGCTTCAGCGGCGGGTGGTTGGACTGCACTATCAACTACCGGGTGGCGTGGACGCTCTTGGAAAAATCCCTCGCCGAGCAACCCCGCAATGCCGTCACCGCTTCCATCGATTGGAAACCCACCACCAAATCCATGATCGGCGTGGGCATGTCCCATTTGTCCGAGCACGCGTTTGCGGGCGATCCAATCCAGGCTTACACGCTGGCGCGGGTTTATGGTTCCTATCAACTAACTGATAAAATAAAGCTCCACGCCCGCGTCGAAAACCTGTTCAACCAGAGCTACGAATTGTACAATGACCGCTGGAATGGGCCGATCAAAGGCGCGGGCACCGGGCTTTATGCCGGGCTGACCTTTGATTGGTAGCACAGGGTCATTGGAATAGCCAGCACCTGCATACCGGCCCGTTGCGCGGCCAGTATGCCAGGTGCTGCGTCTTCCAGCACCAGGCACTTGAGCGGAGTCACTCCTAGCAATTTTGCGGCGTGTAAAAACACATCCGGCGCGGGCTTGCCTTCGGCCACATCATCGGAAGTCACCACCTCATCGAACCAGTCGGACACATCTAACAATTGAAGGGTTTTTTCCACCACCTGGCGGTTGCTACCTGAGGCGATGGCCATGGGCACCTTGCCGCGCAGGGATTGAGCAAAGGCGGCGACCTCGTCGATCAAAGTGATGGAGGCGAGGCGTTTGAAGTAGGCCTCGCGTTTGGCCAGCGCGATGGCATCGGGGTCGAGCTTGAAGCCGTAGAGATCATTGATCTCCAAGACGATATCGCGCGAGGGTCGGCCACCCATGGCGTAGAATACATCTTCACGCAACACACCGCCCGCACCAAATTTTGCCAGTGCTTCGCACCAGGATTCGAAATGCGTCGGCATCGAATCGACCAAGGTGCCGTCACAATCGAAAATGACAGCATCGAAGCCGTTGTGGGGGAAAGAAATCGCTCCAATACTTGCCATGGCGGCAATTCATCTAGCAGTCAGCCATATATCTGACAAGCCATTCGCAACGAAAAAATCAGGGGTGGGGAATTGCTCCCCACCCCTGATAAATATACTGGGAGCCGCAGGCTTATTGCAGCGGAGGCAGGACTTCGCCTGACGCGCTAGGAGCAGCTTCGGCGGCTGGCGTCGCGTTCGGTTCGCTGCCACGCAGCGGGCGGCCAGTGGCATCGATGATCTGGGCTGTGACGAAGATGATCAAGTTGCTCTTGAGGCGTTTCTCGGCCTTAGACTGGAATAAGCGCCCGATGAGCGGAATTGAGCCGAAGATCGGCACGCTGTCTTGAACGTTCTGCACATCCTCGCGAATCAAACCGCCGAGTGCGACGGTGTAGCCGTCATAGATGGACAGCGAGGTATTGACCCGGCGGGTGGAGAACACCGGCATCTCGATCCGGTTATCCGTGAGGACCACCGTGGTGGGATTGCCGAAGACATCAACCGACGGTGACTTGATCGGACTGCCATAGTTGATGAACCCTTCAAACTCGACAATTTCTGGCACGAAGCGCACGTCGATGACGTAGTTGTCTGTTTGTACGGTCGGTTCGATTTCGAGGGTGACGCCGGTGTTGCGGGTTTCCCACGCAGAAGGGGTGGCCGGAGTGGCAATCATGGGAGCCGCAACACTGGTACCCGTGACGCCGCCGTTACCGCCGCCGTTGCTGCCTTGGGGCAACTGCGGGGGTTCATATTCGGTAGCGTAGATAAACTCACGAATGATCTGAATGGTCGCCTTCTGGCCGCTCTTGGCCGTGACCGACGGCGCAGTCATCAGGTCGGCACCCTTTTTCTGGGCAAGGCCGCGCATGATCAACTGGACCTGACCGCCCGAGAACAGGCCGGTGACCGCCGCAATCCCCGGCGCCACCTTGGTCGTGCTGGAGGTGCGCAGCGGGTTGTTGAGTAGGGAATCGATGCTGTTGCCATTGATCGCACCGGTACCACTGCGCTCGCCGTTGGTCATCAAATTACCCACGTTATTCACCGGGTTGGTGGGAATCCCCGGGATCGACACGCCATTGACCGGATTAATCATGTCGGCACCGGTGCGTGCCTGACCGCTACCGGTGGTGCCACCGCTGCCGAATACGGTGTTGCTGAGGCCAAAGGGAGTGACGAGCCAATCGAAACTCAGTTCGTCGTTATTATCCTGGGTGACTTCAACAAACTTGGTGGTAATCTTGACTTGCTTGGGCTGGCTGTTCGAGTTGGCCTCGACGAATTGCTCGATCTTGTCGAGTTCGGCACTGGTGTTGGTGACCAGCAAGCCGCTGGAACCCAAGGTGGCGGTACTGCCATCGCCAAAGGTGGCGATTTTCTTAAGCAGTTCGATGATTGGCTTGCGGGCGGTGATTCCCTTTTTTTCGGCACCTGCGCCGGCCCCGCCGGCAAAGGGATCAGCGGTGGCGGCAGCGCCACCTTCATCACCTGCGCCGGAAGCCAGCGTCTCATAAAAGCCCGGCAGCACGCGGAAGGTGCGGGTGAACATCTCATTGCCTGTCTCGGTGCGCGGCACCAGGGTCACTGCAAAATCGTCCACTTTGGAGCGCAGGTTCGTCTGGTCGCAAATGTATTTGAGGGCTTGACCAAGCGGAATGTTGGTGAGGCGCAGCGACTTGATGCGGATGGAACCGGGGCTGGCACCCCCACCCAGAGCGCCTTCGGCAGGTGCCGCGTCCACAGCGGCATCGCCAGCCGCTGCGGCTTGCGGCTTGCGAACGAGGAAGTTGACGCCTTTGTGAGCGGGATCAGGTTCGAGCAAATCGAGTTCAGCGGCACGCAGGCGGAGGAAATCGACGGCCTCTTCCACCGTGATGTCATCAAAGTTGATGTTGGGGATGATGATGCGGCGCAACTTTTCGTTGATGTAGGCGATGCCGGAACTCACCGTTGGGCGACCGGGGCCGGCGACACCACCCACCGGCGTGTCAGCAGGAACCGACAACTCCCAGGCCTTGTCCACTTCAGAAAGCAATTCGGCGCGGGTCTGGTCGTAGGCGGCGCGATAATAGCGCGATTTAGCGCCGGCGACGCTTTCCATGCCACGGCGGGCGGCGCTGTTATATGGATCGACGCGCAGCACTTTTTCGTACTCTTCCTTAGCCTTGTCAAACTTGCCGAGGTTATAGAAGCCTTCCGCGGTGTAGAGGCTGCGCCGAACCTTGTCCACATCCTGGGTGTGTTTGTAGTCGAGGCCGGGATTGGTACGAATCGGATCCTCCAAAAAGCCCATCTCGCGCTTGGCGAGCACATTCCCCGGGTCTTCTTTCAGCACGGTTTCGAGCAACACCCGCGCATCCTCATAGCTGCCCTTGTCACCCTTTTTCGCATCGCCGCCCTGACGGCGGAACTGCTGCGCCAACGCCACGCTGGCATCGGCAAGCTGGTTGGTAATGGCGGTATGGCGGTCGGCAAGCATCGGAGCATCAGGCAACACGCTGAGCGCTTCTTTGCACTTGTCGTATGCTTGCTGATAATCGTGCTTGCCATAGGCAGCGCGAGCTTCGACCAAGAGACGATCGGCTTCAGTGACGTTCTGCTGACGACGAACGATCTCTTTTTCCGCAAGGGCACTGAATTGAGCAGAGCCCGCGCCCTCCCCGGCGTTGACGACGGTGATGGCGACTGGCATGGCGGCGGCCACTGACATCAATGCGATGGCAGCGCGACTGGATCGATACATGGGCGATTTTTGCATGATTGGCTGGCGTTTTCTGACGGTGTTTGTGATGTTTGAAAAGGGATTTCTCAAAAAAATATTCACGGGGCCTTGTCGGGGAAGGCGCCTTTATGGATGGAGACGGACTTTTTGGCGCCGCTGAGGGGGTCGGTGTACTCGACCTCGACGCCATCAGGAGTGACTTTTTTCAGCAGATAATCTTTCTTGGGGCTGTCGAAGGGCAGGCCGAAGCGGGTATTCTCCTTGATGGTCTCCTGCTTGCCTTCGTTGCCGATGGCTTCCAAGCTCAGCAGCGCGCTGCGGTCATATTTGGAAAATTCCTGGGCGCGACCTTCGGAAAATTGGGGGATTTCGTATACCACGCCTTTTTTATTAGGCAGCTGGTCCTCGATTTTGGCATAGGTCACTTCCATCTGAGTGTGGGTGGATGGATTCATTTCCATGCGTTTGTCCATGCCGAGGTATTTGAAGCGCTCTTTCATCACGCCATCGGCGAAGAACAATTCGCCGGGTTTAACGGTGACGCCGGTTTTGGT
>WBXE01000074.1 GCA_008932955.1 Verrucomicrobiota bacterium | reverse complement strand
GGAGTGGGTATAGACGAGGGTGCAGCCACCGGCCCACAGCGTGGCGAGCAGCGGCACGGCGAGTTGTGGCGCGTGCGCCGCCAAACCTAACACCGGTGCCCATGCCGCCACTAATCCCAGCGTAGTGAGCCACAATACGAGTCGCCGCCAAGTGCCCGGCACCGCGAGCATGGCAAAGGCCAAGGCGTAGCTGAGTAGGGCAGTGGCCAGCCACAGCGTCGATGCCGGCAAGGCCCTGGGAAACCCGGCCGAGGCCTCCGCTTGGATGGCACGGCGCACCCAATCGGCCACCGCCGCGTCGGCCATGTCAGTTAGACCCAAGGCTGCGAGGCCGGCGGCCAGCACCAGCGCGAGGCTGCCGATGAAAGCGGTGGTGGCCAGGACATGACCCGGGGTATGGTGGAAGGGGCTGGAAGGCATCGTCGCGGGGAGAGGCTAGGGCTTGAGCTGCAACAATCAAGCGTTGGCTTAGGTCTGGCGGGCTTTCGGGTAGGGTTCACTGCGCTGCGGAAACCGGGCTTGCCTAGCGCGGCGGGCAGGATAGGTTGGCGGGCGTGAACGAGGAATTTCCAATTTCGCCGCCGCGGGCGTGGGCGGAGATTGATTTGGCGGCGCTGCGAGCGAATCTGGCGGTGGCCCGGCAAACCAGTGGTGTCGACCTGATGGCGGTGGTCAAGGCCGGCGCCTACGGCCACGGGCTTGAGGAAATCGCCCGTGCGCTGGCCACCGAAGAGCTGGCGTTTTTTGGCGTGGCCAATGTGCGGGAAGCCCGCCAAATCCGCCATGCCGGGGTGGCGACCCGGATCTATTTGTTGGGCCCCACCTGGTCGGCGGAGCGAGCGGAGATTGTCGCGCGGGATTGGACGCCGTGCATTTCCTCCCTCGATGAGGCGCGGGAATTTGCCGGGCTGGCGGCAGCACGCGGGGCGCGGCTCAAGGTGCATTTGGCCGTGGATACCGGGATGGGACGCGGCGGGTTTGTGGCCGACGGCTTGCCAGCTACGTTGGCAGCGTTGGAACAATTGGAGTGGCTGGAGATTGAAGGAGTCGGCTCGCACTTGCCCTCAGCGGACGAGGATGCACCCTTTACCCGGCGGCAGATGGCACGCTTTGACGCTATCCTCGATGAACTCGGCGGAGCTGCACGGTTTCGCTGGCGGCATCTGTCTAACAGCGCGGGCGTCCTCGGTTACGGCAATGGCGCTTGCAACCTCGCGCGCCCGGGCCTGATGCTTTACGGCATTGCCCCGCTGCCGGCTTTTCAACACCTCCTGCGCAACGTCATGACGCTCAAAAGCCGCGTCACCTTGCTGCGCGACCTGCCAAGCGGCCACGGGGTTTCCTATGGTCGCGCCTTCGTGACGCAGCGCCCGACCCGGGTGGCGACCGTGGGCATCGGCTACGGCGATGGCTATCCGCGGCAGGTATCGGGACGAGGCGCGGAGGTGTGGATTGACGGCCGCCGCTTTCCTATCATCGGGCGGGTGACCATGGACCAGATGATGGTGGATGTGACCGACTGCACCACCATCCGTGAGGGCGACGAAGTGGAACTCTTCGGCGCGCACCTGCCCGTCACGGAAGTCGCCAGCCAGGCCCAAACGATTGCCTGGGAAATTCTAACCGGAATCACGCCACGGGTCATGCGCTGCTACAGCGAATGAAATGTATGGCGGTCTATCACATTCTTAGCTCCTACCAAATGAACTGCCAATCCACCCGGCCCGCACCAGCGGTTTTCCACCGCCACCACCCCACCTTGCCCATGGCCAAGTTCTGCGTAAGCCTGTGGGTGCCCGCCGTACGGCCTATCCTAACAATTTTATGGGTGTTTGCCGCAGGCGGATGGGCGCTGGCGGCAGCGGGTCCGGATTTCACCTTGGTCACCTTGCCGGACACCGAGTTTTATGCGCAAAATGCCGGCGGCCAGTTTGGCTTGGCCTCCACCATGCAGGCGCTTGGCAGCGCGGCCACTCCCGCCGCCACCACCACCGTTCCCACCGGCACGACCACCGCCACTAAGACCGCCACTCACACCGCCACTCACACCGCCACTCACACCGCCACTCACACCGCCGTCAAGATGCCGGCGGCGCGCTATGTCATCGTCATCAGCGTCGATGGGATGGGTTCGGCATACGTCAAGCCGCTGTTGCAACCCGGGCTGGCCAACGAACTCAGCAGCTTTAAGCGGCTGCAAGCCGAAGGCTGCGGTACGCTCAACGCGCGCGATGATGCCGACTTTGCCATCACCCTGCCTAACCACACCAGCATGATGACCGGCCGCGGCGTGGTCGGTCCGGCCGGCCACAACTGGACTTCCAACATTGATCCGCCTCCCGGTGCCACCTTCGAGTCGAACAAGGGAACATATATTGCCAGCGCCTTCGACGTCACACATGATCACGGTTTGCGCACCGGTATCTGGTCGGGCAAATCGAAATTCAGTTTGTTTCACACATCGTATGGGCCCACCACCGGGGCGCCTGACCTCTCGCTGCCGGACCACGGCCGCGATAAAATCGACTACGAAAAAATCACCGCCAATATATCCGCGGCGGATCTAAGCGCCGATTTTACCCGCCAGATGACCGCCCAACCATTCAATTTCGCGTTTTTCCACTATCGGGATCCGGATGCCATCGGTCATGCCATCGGCTGGTCGGCCGACCCCGCCAGCCCCTACGCCGCCGCGCTCAAAAGCGTGGATACCCAGATTGGCAAAATCCTCGATTGGGTGCGTGCCACGCCCGCGCTCAACGGCCAGACCAGCATCATTCTAACATCCGATCACGGTGGCCACGGCCAAACTCATGGCGACACCACCAATCCGCTCGATTACACCATTCCATTCTACGTCTGGGGCGCTGGTGTGGCGGCCGGCGGCGACTTATATGCCATCAATCCCACCACCCGCAGCGCGCCCGCTGCCACCGCCAATCCTCCTTACTCCGGCCCCCAGCCCGTCCGCAATGGCGACGCCGCCAATCTAGCGCTCTCTTTGCTAGGCCTGGGGCCGGTGCCAGGTTCGACCATCGACCGCGCCCAGGACCTCGCCGTCGCCCATCCGCACTGAGCCCTCGGGGTATTGTTTGACCGGTTGGGAGTCGTTAGGGAGCGCTGGCTTCAGCCGGCGCGTCTGGCCGGCTGAAGCCAGCGCTCCATAGCGCAGTGACCCATGCTGCAAGTTCCGCATTCCTAGTTATGTGGTTCGGATGCCCGTTATGGAGCGACGACTTTACTGTCGTCATGCTGAAGGAACGACCCTGAAGCGCGCCTTAGGCACTCATTCATGGGCAGCCCTTCCGCTAACACCACACGAATGTGGTGGCTCCTTAGGTCATTTTGTCAAATGGCGCTTCGAGCCGTTCCTGGAGTTCCTCACTGGCATCAGTGACCGCCTTGGCGGCGTCAAAGCCCTCCAACCTAACAATCACCCGCCGCTGGCCAATCTTTTTTATCAGGCCCGGCCATGCACGCGGTGAAGCGCTCCGGCGGCATAGAGCGGCAGATGCAGCAGGCGCTCCTCGGTTTGGGTGGTTCCGCCATAGAGTCGCACGCCAAGGGGACTGTGGGCATGGGAGGCGAGGAACGAGCGCAGGCTCTTGAGCGACCCGGAGGCGCCGGCTTTCACCTCAATGGGCAGGACCTGCGACCCTGATGCTAACAAATAATCCACCTCTGCCTGGCTGTTGAGCGCCTCCCTGACCCAGAAGAACAATTCCGGCTCCCTGCTGGAGGGAGCGCAGGCGATGATTTCCTGGGCCACAAATTGCTCGGCGACGGCCCCGCGATGAATTGCCAGCAGCTCCGGCTCTTGGACCCAGGCGGTATCAATTTGCAGCGCGGCGTGCATCAATCCGACGTCTAGCAGGACCAATTTTGCCAGGCGGGGATTGGAATCAGTCGCCAGGGGCAGGGCTTGCCCCGCACTGTGGATCACGCGGCGGACGACCCCGGCTTTTTCCAGGGCTTCGAGGGCCGAGCGCACCTCTGCGGCGCGGTGATCGGGCGCGATGGCGCTGAATTTCAAGCGCCCGCCCACCAAGCCCGGTGCACGGAGAAAGAGCCGCTCAGCGAGGTCAGCCTTGATCCGCGGCGCGTATTTGGCGAAGTCCTGCCGATAGGTTTGCAGGATGCTGAAGTGCGCGCGGCGGCAGGCCGCCACGTCGCCATCTTCCGCCATGGCCCGCGTCGCCGCCGGCATGCCACCGCAAAACAAGTATTCCCGCAGTTCCGCCAGCGCCTGCGCGTGAGCCAGGTCCGGCAGTGCTTGGGCGGGTGCCATTTCAGCCAAAGTTTGCGCCAGGACGGGGTTGCCCTTGGCCATGAGAAATTCCGCGAAGCCCAGCGGGTGGACCCACAGGGATTCAATTCGGCCTACGGGCATGGGAAAGTTGCCCGACTCCATGGCAAATTCCAGCAGTGAGCCGCTGGCCAAAACGGCCAGATCCGGGCGCAATTCGTGGAAATAGCGCAAGGCCGCTATGGCCGCCGGGCATTCCTGCACCTCGTCCAGAAACAACAGCGAACAATCCGCCACCACGGGCGGAAATCCCAGAAAGCCCAAGCTCTTGAGAATCTCCACCGGCTGCAGCGAACGAAACGCCGCCTTGGCCTCCGGTCGCAACTCGAAATTCACCTCCACCAAGTTTAATCCCGCGGCCGCTGCCAAGTCCCGTGCCAGCCAAGTCTTGCCAACCTGCCGCGCCCCGCGCAACAGCAGCGGCTTGCGATCTTTGCGCTTCAGCCAGCCTCGCAATTCAGTACTAATCAGACGTTTCATGTTTTGATTTTATCATAATTTATGATAAAATCAAAACATGTTTGGTAAAACACGGCGAAACCCAGAAATTGCCGCTGCTCCCGGCGATCTCACCGTGGCAGCAGAAAAAGAAGACAGTAAAATTTGCCTACGGATGGATAATTTCCGGATCACCGGCGCGATGGAAAGCGCGGAAATGCGTAACATTGAGAGTGTACAGGCGGGTGGCCTTCGCCTTGCGCGCGGCGGCGAGATGGTGGAAATCAAAAATCGCCGCGCCCCGAACCCCACGCGCTTCGCATTCGCGCATGCCGCGGAGCATTTCCGTGGGGGTAAGCGTGAGAATGGTGAGGGCAGGCACATAATCCTCCTCGATGAGCTCCACAAACTCACCGGCCTTCATGCGGAATAGCATGCGCCCGCCAGTTAGAGTACTGAAGGCTTCTGACAAACCGTGAGCATACAAGCCGACCCCGCCGCGATCCATCAGACGCGAACACGCTTGATGATGGGTCTCCGAAGACACCATCGCCGCGACAAGCACCGTGGTGTCTATGGCGATGGTCATTTGTCAAATGGCGCTTCGAGCCGTTCCTGGAGTTCCTCACGGGCATCAGTGACCGCCTTGGCGGCGTCAAATCCCTCCCACCCGACAATTACCCGCCGCTGGCCGATTTTTTCAAGCCGCACTTCCGCTGCCACGGGCGTGAGTTCCAAGGTGTCGCCAGTTAGCTCCAAGCGCAATCGCGACCCATCCTGCAAGTGCATCCGCTCGCGAATCCGCTTGGGCAGCACACAGCGGCCCGCCTTGTCCACCGTAATGGTTGCTGTCATGGGAAGGAAAATACCATGATTTATGGCATTTGCAATGCCATTTTTGGCAACGTCACTCCCCGCGCCGCACTTCCACGCCTTTGGCTTCGAGCGCGTTGGTGAAGCCGGGATCGGCCGCCGCATCGGTGATGAGGCAACTCAGGTCGCTCACCTCGCCGAAGTAAAACGCGGATTTTTGGCCGAGTTTGGAGGCGTCGGCGAGCATCACCACATCCTCGGCGCCGGCGATGACGCGTTCCTTGAAGGCGGCTTGCAGTGAGTTGCGCTCGCTTACGCCGCGGTCGAGATGCAAGCCGTTGCCGGAAAAAAACATGCGGTGGATGTTGTAGCGCTTGAGTGAGTTTTCCGCGATGAGGCCGATGAACGAGCGCGAGCGGGCGTCAAACACCCCGCCGGTGCAGATGAGGTCCACATGCGGCCGCTCGGCCAGCGCCGTGACCACGTTGAGCGCGTTGGTTAATACCGTCAGCGGCACGTCCGGCAAAAACTCCGTGAGCGTGAGTACCGTCGAGCTGGCATCCAGGAAAATCGTCTCGTTGGCTTGGATGCGGCTGGCCGCCAGCCGTGCAATCACCAGTTTCTCTTCGCGCCGGATGGCTTGACGCTCGGTGAATGGCTGCTCTTCCTTGATGCGCTCAGGGCGGCTGGCCCCGCCGTGGATGCGAATCAACTCACCGCGCTTGTCCAATACCTCAAAGTCCTTGCGCACTGTCTCATCCGTCACCCCAAGCTGCGCCGCCACGTCGATGGTCCGCAGCGAACCTGCCACGTTGAGTAGGTCCAATATCCGCCGTTGTCGATCAATCGCTAGCATGTTTCGTGGTTTCTCTGTGTATTTTTGGGAATTATTGGTTTTTTTCTTGACCGGTCAAGAAAATACCATAAAAAACCACTTCAGATGGCTGTGCCAACCCAAACGATCCCGCCCAGAGGTCTCGTCGAACGTCTTGTTCGCGAGCAGGTCTATGCTCGCCTCGGCTTGCCGTTGCCTGTCGTGGCGACGCCGCCCAACGCATTGCTGGTGAATATTTCGGCCCGTCATTGCCACCTCACGCAGGCGGCTGTGGAGGCGCTGTTTGGACCCGGCCACCAACTCACTCCGATGAAAGGGCTCTATCAGGAGGGCCAGTACGCTGCCAAGGAAGCCGTCACCCTGATTGGTCCGCGCAGCCGGGTCATTTCCAATCTGCGCATCCTCGGCCCTTGTCGCTCTCTCAATCAGGTCGAACTCGCCTACACCGATGCCATCGCGCTGGGTTTTGATATTCCCGTGCGCATGTCTGGCGCAATCGCTGGCACGCCCGGCTGTATGTTGATGGGGCCGCACGGCTACTTCCAGCTCGACGAAGGGGTGATCCGCGCCCAGCCCCACGTCCACATGTGCCCGCAGGATGCTGCCCACTATCAGGTGAAACACCTCGATGTGATGCAGCTCAAAATTCACGGCCCTCTCGGCATGACCTTTGACAAGCTCGTCGTGCGCGTCGATCCATCCTTCAAGCTGGAAGTTCACATCGATACCGACGAAGGCAATGCCTGCGGCCTCAAGCCCGATACCTTCTGCGAACTGCTATCTAAACGCTGAATTTCTTACTTAAGATTAAAAGCTTTTCCTCTCCAACTCCATCCCAACCATTACCACCACCACCACCATGAGCACTGCACTCGGCATGATCGAAACCAAAGGCTACGTCGGCAGCGTCGAAGCCACCGACGCGATGGCCAAAGCCGCCAACGTCCAACTCGTTAGTCAAATCCAAATCGGCGGCGGCTTCATCACCGTCATCGTCAAGGGCGACGTCGGCAGCGTCAAAGCCGCTGTGGACGCCGGCGCGGACGCCGCCGGCCGGGTCGGCGAACTCGTTGCCTCCCACGTCATTGCCCGCCCGCATGCGGAACTCCTCAGTCAGTTCGGCCTCGCCTGAGCCCGCTGCCACCTCTTCCAACCTATATAACTCCACATCATCATGGCCAAACAAGCAATCGGCATTATTGAAACCAAGGGTTTCATCTCCCTCATCGAAGCCTCCGACGCCGCCCTCAAAGCGGCTGATATCAAAATGACCGGCTGGGACAAAATTGGCTCCGGTCTGGTCACCGGGTTTTTCACCGGCGACGTCGCCGCGGTCAAGGCCGGCCTGGATGCCGCTGCCGCTGCCGCCTCCAAACTGGGCACCGTGACCTCCGTGCAAGTCATCCCGCGTCCCCACGACGATCTATCAAAGCTCGGAACCTGGATCGCCTAAAGACTCAAGACTGCAAGACCCAAGACGCAAGACAAGAATAAGAGATAGACAGGCAAATTTGCCATTTCTTGTCTTCTGTCTCCGAGTCTTCTGTCTCCGAGTCTTCTGTCTTTTTCTGACAACTCAATTCCCCATGCTCATCCTCGTCGCCAACCTTGGCTCCACGTCATTCAAGTACCGGCTTTTCCGCATGGAAGAGCACGGTGGCGAGGTGATTGCCAAGGGGGCGTATGAGCGCGTCACGGATTATTCGGAAGTCATCGATGATGCGCTGGCCACTTTGCAGCGCGATGGGGTCATTGCCAGCGCCCATGCCATCGATGCGGTGGGCTTCAAAACCGTGCTGGGCAAGGAATTGAGCGGCTGTGTGATGGCCGACCAAGCGGTCATCGAGGCGCTCGACGGCTTCACCGCCGTGGCCCCCGCACACAACCCGCCGTATGCCGCCGGCATCCGCCAGTTCGCCAAGTCCCTGCCCAAGGCCCGCTTGGTGGCCTTGTTTGAGACCGCTTTCTATCAATGGACGACGGCGGCCTCGGCCACCTATGCGGTGCCGGCGAGTTGGCGCGACATCGGCATCCGGCGCTATGGCTTCCACGGAGCGAGTCACAAATTCATAGCCGAGCGTTCGGCCGAGTTATGTGGCCGAGAAGACGTGGCCAACATCGCGCGACGCCTCTATCTGGATGGTCCGCAGCCCGTCGCCGGCGCACCTTTCCGCGTGGTCTCCTGCCATCTCGGCGGCTCCAGCTCCATTACCGGCATTCGCAATGGCGTGGCCATCGCTAGCAGCATGGGCTTTTCGCCCCAAAGCGGTGTGCCGCAAAATAATCGCGTCGGCGAGCTGGATTCCGGTGCCATTGCCTATGCTATGCGCACTCTTGGCATCAGCCTCGACGAAGCCGAGCGCCAACTCACCAAGGAGTCAGGCCTGTTAGGTCTGTCCGGGGTGTCCAATGATATCCGCGAAATCTATGTGGCCGCGGCCGCCGGCCATGCCGGTGCCCAACTCGCGCTCGACACCCTGGTCCATTCGATCCGTCATTGGACCGGTGCCATGCACTTTGAGCTTGGCGGCTTGGACGCGCTGGTTTTCACCGCTGGCATCGGCGAAAATGGTCCCATCCTCCGCGCCGCAGTTTGCCACAACCTCGAACCCTTCGGCATCCGCCTCGATGCCGCTAAAAACGCCGCTTGCGCTGCCACCGAGGCGCTGATCAGCAGCGCCGATTCCGCCGTGAAAATCTTCGTCATCCCCGCCAATGAGGAACTCGTCCTCGCCCGCGAGGTGTTCCGCAAACTCTCCTGAATCACTCCATTCCATCTCTAACCTAACCTCACCCCCACCACATACCATTATGGCTAAACAAGCAGTAGGACTTCTGGAAACCCGCGGCCTCGCCTGCCTCGTCGTCGGCGTTGACGCTATGCTCAAATCCGCAAACGTCGAACTCCACGGCCCCATGAAACAAGTCGGCAACGCCCTCTGCAATGCCGTGGTCTCCGGCGATGTCGCAGCCGTCAAGGCCGCTATCGACGCTGGCGCAGCCATCGCCGCTAGCATCGGTGAAGTTGTCAGCGCCCACGTCATCGCCCGCCCGGACGAAGCCATCGAAGGGGTGCTGCCCAAGGAAGCCGTGCGCACGCCGCGCAAGTAAGCCCGGTGGTTGTTAGGTAAGTCGTGTGCGTCTCCGCCGCGGCTTGTCCCTAATCACTCATAACCGATAACTCAAACTAACCATGTTCCTCGCGGAAGTCATTGGTCAGATCGTCGCCACCAAGAAAGACGAGCTGCTGGTCGGCAGGAAACTTCTCCTGTTGCGGCCCAAGCTGGTTGACGACAAGGATCCGTCGCGGTTCAAGGATGGTCAAAACACCATCGTCGCCATCGATACGGTCGGTGCCGGGGAAGGCGAATTGGTGTTGTTATGCCAAGGCAGTTCGGCGCGCAACGCCCAGGGGCTCAAAAGCACCCCGGTGGATGCCGCGATTGTGGCCATCATCGACCGCGTCGAAGTCCACGGCAAAAACCTCTACAAAGGCGGCTGAGCCGGATATTGCGACGTTGGGAGGAAATTCGGAGAAATTGAACCACTGATGACACTGAGAACCACTGAAAGCACTGATTGAATGAAGACTTATGATGAACTGCAATATCCACACGCTGATCTGACTGAAAAGATCATCGCGGCGGCCAAGGCAGTTCATGTCGCCATGCGTCCGGGATTAGACGAGAAATTATACGAGCGTGCCATTTGCATTGAGTTTTCGGATCGGGATATTCTGTTCAGTTTACAGCAGGTCTTTCCTGTCACCTACAAATCCCATTACATTGGCGATCTCATCCCGGATTTAATTGTCGATGACCGTGTGATCGTGGACTTGAAAGTCGTCGAAGCTTTCAACGATACCCATATAGCTCAAATGCTCGGCTACCTCAACATCGCCAAGCTAGAAATCGGTCTGTTGCTCAATTTCAAGCACGCCCAACTTCAAATCAGACGTATCGCCAATCTCAAAACCGTTCACTGACTCATAACACCGCGCCACTCCAAACTTCCCGCACCATTCACCCGGAAAAACTCAGTGCCTTCAGTGGTTCTCAGTGACCTCAGTGGTTAAAAATCTCCGCAGCACCCCAAACCTCCCGCGCTTCTCACCCAGAAAAACTCAGTGCCTTCAGTGGTTCTCAGTGACCT
>WBXE01000073.1 GCA_008932955.1 Verrucomicrobiota bacterium | reverse complement strand
GAACAGCCCACCATCTCGTCGGCCGAATAGCCGAAAATCTGTTCCGCACCTCGGTTCCAGCTGGTGACGATGCCGTTCAAGTCCTTGCCGATGATCGCGTCATTGGAGGATTCAACCATCGCCGCCAAGTGGCTGGCCACGAGTTGTTCCTGCTTGCGCTCGCTGATATCGGTCATCACCACGCGGCAGACGGCCTCGCCGCTGGCCGCTTGCGCGGGGGCCGTGCTGAGCAAGACCCAGACCGGAGCTTGGTCTTGTTTGGCTATGCGCAATTCGCAGACTTGCTGGGCACCCTCTGCACAGAGGAGGCTGCGGTACTGCAAGAACTCGGGCAGATCATCTGGGTGAATAAAGCGGGCAAGCGCTTGCTTGGGCAGCGCGTCGCGGGACATGCCCAACAAGGTGGCGGCGGCCAGGTTGGCCTCTAGGATCGAGCCAGCGGGGTTGATGGTGACGTAGGCCACCGGTGCCGAGTCGTAGAGATTGAAGTAGCGTTCCTGGGCAGCGGCGAGCTCCATCTGAGCCTGGCGCAACTCCTCGTTCTGCATTTCCAGTTCAATCTGATACACGCGCAGATCGTGCAAGATGCAGCGGGTATCCTCCGGCGACAGATTGGCAAGAGTTTCCAAGGCCGGCGTGCTGGCTTCCAGCTCAAACTGCGCCTCGGCTAGGCAACGGAGAGTGGCAGCTTGCGGTGTCGCGTTTTCAGAGGGTTTGTGGGGCTGAGTCATGGCGGTTCGTTGGGCACCTCCATCGCACGATCTGTTAGATATAAGCCAGAGACTTCATACCAAAGGCAGCAGGCACTACACCATCGCTCAAAAGCACTGCATACCGATGAACCATGCCTCCGGCACCCCGCGGATGCAACTTGAAATTTTGGCTCAGGCAGTGCGTGCCCCCATGCCCTCGGCTTGCAACAGGCGGCGTTTCCAGTCCATGCCGCCGCTAAACCCGCCCAAGCGTCCGCCGGCGGCCAGCACGCGGTGACACGGAATGAGCAGCGGCAACGGATTGGCGGCGCAAGCGCTGCCCACGGCGCGGCAGGCTTTGGGCCGGCCGAGGGCCGCAGCGATCTGGCCATAGCTGCGGGTCTGGCCGGTGGCGAGGGTTTGCAACTCGCGCCACACGCATTGCTGGAAAGGGCTGCCCGCGCTCAGATCCAGCGGCGGCAGCAGCACCGGAGATTGGCCGCTCAACGTGGCATGCACGGCACGGGCAGTTAGGGCGTGCCAGGCAGCAACCTCTGGGGACACGGGCACGGCGGCGGCCTGGCAGGGCGTGTCCAGAGCTGACGGGAAACTCAATTCCGCCAGGCCGCTCGATGAGTAAGCCGCGCTAAAAGTGCCTGCCTTCGTGCCGATAGCGAGGCGCATGGGGTGGGCTGTATTTTTCATGAGGCGAGTCCAAATCGGTTAAAGGAAAACAGGCTCGGTATTTCGATTCCAACTACAATTATGCCACCGCTAAAGAAAACCACTGATTTCACTGATGCAACTGACAACACTGGAAAGAAGTCTTCAATCAGTGTTCTCAGTGCAATCAGTGGTTCATTCCCACGATCTGTCCCCGAAGTCCCGCCTACATCCCGTTCTCAAAATCTTCATCCGTGTCGATCCGTGTCATCCGTGGTCCCTTCCACCTTTATACCAGATTATCGAAGACAATGCGATTTCAGGCACGGATTCGCGCCATCGCTACTTCGCCGCGGCGCTGGCCTGCATGCCGAGTTGCTCGAAGAGAAAGGCAAGCACATCGGCTTTCTCGGCAATCCGTTCGGTCAGAGACGTGCCCATGCCGTGGCCAGAGGCGGCGCTGAGCCGAATGAGGACGGGGGCTTGGGAGCTGCTGGCGGCTTGCAGGCGTGCGCACATTTTGCGGGAGTGGGCGGGATTGACCCGGCCGTCGTTCTCGCCGGCGAGGAAAAACACCGCAGGATAGGCCGTGGTGTCGCTGACGTGGTGATAGGGCGAGTACGCGTGGATCGCCCGGAATTGCGCGGCATCTTTGACCGACCCAAACTCAGTGATGTTGAACGCGCCATTCGGGTCGAGCTCGACGCGCAGCATGTCGTAGATGCCGACGTGGGTGACCACCGCGCGGGCCAAATCCGGGTGCTGGGTGAGGAAAGCCCCCATCAGCAGGCCGCCGTTGCTGCCGCCTTCCACGGCGAGTTTTTCCGGGCGGGTATAACCGCGCTCAATGAGGTGCTGGGCGCAGGCGGCAAAGTCGTCGAAGACGTTTTGCTTGTGGGTGAGGTTGCCGGCCAGATGCCACTCCTCACCGTATTCGCCGCCGCCGCGCAGATTGGCAATGACCGTCACTCCACCGTGGTCGAACCACAGCCGCTCCGAGAAATTGAAGCCCGGCCGCAGACTGATGCCATAGCCGCCATAACCGGTGAGCAGCGTCGGGTTGCGGCCGTCGAGCGGGGTGCCTTTGCGCCGCAGAATGTTTAGCGGAATTTTCGTGCCGTCTTTGCTCACCGCAAACTCACGCACGGCTTCGATGTCGCTGAAATCCACCGGTGAGGTGTTGAATAACGCCGTCTTCGTTAGAGATCCGCTGCCCTTGGCGGCCGCAGGGTCATAGCGCATCCACGCGGATGGCTGAGTATAACTCGTCTCGCGAAACAGCAAGCAGTCATCGTCTGGCCGGTCCTTCAACGCAAGCAGTTGGTCCACGCCCGAAGTCTCGGGCAACGCCACCACGACGAGGTTTTTGCCTGCCAGATCAAACTGGCGAATGCGCGACGGCCCGCCAATCAGATCGGTGACGAACAAACGGGTCGAGGTTATCGTTAGGTGCTCGATGACCGCCGCGCTTTCAGGCACGATGAGCGTGGCGGCGTGCAGGGCTTGGCTGCCATCCAACGCCAGGCGCAGGATTTTACCCCGCGGCGCATCCTTGACCGAGCGCAGATAGAGGCTGGCGCCGTCGCAGCCAAAGGCGATTTGTTTGATACCATCCTCAAAGCGCGTCATTTGCCGCCACGATGTGGGTTGCGCGTCATTGAAATCGTGGAGGTAGTGGGCGAATTCACCGCCGTCGCCATTGGCCACCTGAGCCATCAACCAGCGGCCGTCGCGCGACGTGTGCAGATCAATTTCGGCGATGCGCGGAAAGTCGCGACCCGCGGCATAGGTGTCACTGCTAACCGGCGTGCCGAGACGATGACAATAAATCTGTTGGAAAAAATTCAGGTCGGCGGCGGGTTTTTCGCCGGCCAGCGGATAGCGGGTGTAAAAAAGGCTTTGGCCATCTGGGCTCCAAGCCGCGCTGCCACCGCCGGTCGGGTATTGCACTCGGCCGATGTGCTCGGCCAAACGCTCACCGGTGTCGGTCCGGTAAAAATACAAGGTGCCCTCCTCGCTGCCGTGCTCCGATAGCGACACGGCCAGGAGCTTGCCATCCGGCGATGGCACATACCAGTCCAACGCCACCTGCCCCTTCGGTTCCATTTCGTTAGGATCGAGAACGACTTTTTCCGACCCCAAATTGTCCGCCGACGCGAGTGTGACGAGCAACCGTTGTTGTTTTGGCGGCTGGAATTTAAGTGCGAAGAGGCGGCCCGGACGCGACACCAGACCGCTATGCGACGGAGTGTCTTTGGCAAACAGGGCGGTCAGCCGTGCCGCGATCACCTCCCGTTCCGGCAAGCCGTCGAGGTGGCGGCGGGTGTAATGGTTTTGTGCTTCGGTCCAGGCTCTCACGGCGGGCGTGCCGCTGGCTTCCAACCACCGGTAGTCATCGCTCACCGCCACGCCGTGATAGCTGTCGCTCATCGGCTGTTTTGAGCTCAATGGATACTCGGCGGCGGATAGCTGAGAGGCGGACATGGTCAGGAGCAATAAGCGCAATGCCGAAAGGCGTGATTTCATAACAGGTGGTGGTGGCCCAAAGCTGCACAAAACCCTCCTCCCACGCCACCACAATTTGCCTCGCATGGACCATGCGGCCAGGATGCCCGCACCACGTCGACCGGCCATCCTGCCCGCTTGGCCACGCTGAGAGCATGGGCGTGCCTAGCGTAGGTACCATGCGCCCCACATGCCCCATGCGGGCGGGCCGCCCGCAGCCCTCTTGCCCACCCACCCTCACCGCCAAAAAAAAAAAATCGACCTTGCGGTCCGATGCGGCACAATCCCGGCATGCCCACCCGTGAGGATTTGCAAAAATTATCGTTGCTAGGAACGTCCGAGAACCGCCTGCCAGCCAACCCGGATGAGGCGCAGCTGGAGACCTTTGCCAACCAGCGACCGAACCGGCGCTATTGGATCACCCTCAATTGCCCGGAATTTTCATCGTTGTGTCCAGTCACCGGCCAACCCGACAGCGCGCGACTGGTCATCCGCTACGTGCCCGGCGAACGCTGCGTGGAAACCAAAAGCCTCAAATTTTACTTGGCCTCGTTTCGCAACCAACCGGCATTCAACGAGGAGATCGTCAACCGCATCTTGGACGACTTGGTGGCGGCCTTGGCACCAGTGGAAATGATTGTGCGCGGCGAGTTTGCACCGCGCGGCGGGATTCAATTGACCACGGAAGCAACGTTTCCAGATGCTGCCGGGCTGACGCCATGAAAGTGTGCGTGCTATTGAGCGGGGGGATGGATTCGGTGACCGCCTTGTACGCGGCGCGTCTCGAGCATCAGGTGGTCGCCGCGCTGTCGTTCGATTACGGCGCCAAACACAATGCCTGCGAACTGGCCTTTGCGCGATTGCACGCAGTGAAGACGGGGGTTCCACACCAGGTGGTGACGTTAGATTTCATCAATGAACTTTTTGACTCCGCGTTGCTGCGCTCAGGCGCGGCCATTCCCGACGGTCATTACGCCGAAGACACCATGAAGCAAACCGTCGTCCCCTTCCGCAACGGCATCATGCTGGCCATCGCCACCGGTTATGCCGAAAGCATCGGCGCTCAAGCCTTGGTCATCGCCGCACACGCCGGGGATCATGCGATCTATCCGGATTGCCGGGAGCCGTTCATGCTGGCTATGGCCGCAGCCATGCGCGAGGGCACCTACGCCAATATCCAACTGCTGCGCCCGTTTATCGCCACCGACAAGGTCGGCATTGCCCGGCGCGGCGCCGCGCTGGGCATCGATTACGCCCAAACCTGGTCATGCTATAAGGGCCAGCAGATTCACTGCGGTGTCTGCGGCACCTGTGTCGAACGACGCGAGGCATTTGTGCTGGCGGGTTTGCCGGATCCCACCGACTATGCGCAAACCCCCGCGCTGCCACCACCGCCGGCCTCTTTCTAACATCATGCTGATTTCCGAGATCTTCCATTCGATCCAAGGCGAAGGCGAGCTAACCGGCGTGCCCTCGGTCTTCGTGCGGACCAGCGGCTGCAACCTGCGCTGCTCATGGTGCGATACCCCCTACGCCTCATGGCAGCCCACCGGCGAGGCAATGACCATCGACGAAATTGTCAGGCAGGTCCAGGCATTCCACTGCAAACATGTGGTACTAACAGGTGGCGAGCCGCTGCTAGCCAAATCCATTCATGCGCTAGCCTCCCGCCTGCAAACCCTCGCCATGCATATCACCATCGAGACCGCCGGCACCCTCTCCCCCGGTGAGATCTGCTGCGATCTGGCCTCTATCAGCCCCAAGCTCGCCAACTCCACGCCGCGCGCCGAGGATGTGGGAGCGGCCTGGGTGGAGCGCCACGAAACCAGTCGCTTGGATCTGGATCGCCTGCGCGAATGGCTGGATAATTATCCCTATCAACTCAAGTTCGTGGTTTCCACTGCGGCGCAGATCGAGGAGATCCACAACTTATTAGAATCCCTCGGGCGCATCGTACCACCGGAAAAGGTCCTGCTGATGCCAGAAGGCGTCGCGGCCGAGGTGCCCCCGGCGCAGCGCGACTTGCTGCTCGCCGCCTGCAAGCAACACGGCTTCCGCTATTGCCAGCGCCTGCACCTCGCACTTTTCGGCAACACCCGCGGCACCTGATTTTTCTAACATTTTTCATCATTCATGTCTTATCGCATCTGCAAATCCATCGAAATCGAGAACGGCCACCTGCTCACCAAACATCCGGACAAGTGCCGCTTTCCGCACGGACACACCCGCAAGGTCGAGTTTGTGCTGGAGGCCGATGCTCTCGATGACAAGCAGATGGTGTGTGATTTTAAAATCATCAAGGATGTAGTCGGCGAGTGGCTCGACGGGTTCGACCACGCCCTGTGCATGAACACGGCCGACCCTGCCTATCAGGAGTTCAAGGCCCGCTACGGCGAACGGGTTATCGGCTTCGATAACCAGGATCCAACCACCGAACTGCTGGCCCGCACGATTTTCGATCACACCCAACTGGCGCTCGCCGCCTACGCCACGCAAAGCAACCTGCGCTACCAACTCGCCGCCGGGGTGCGCCTGCTGCGGGTGCGAGTGTGGGAGACCTCCTCGTCGTGGGCGGAATACCGCCTGTGAACGCAGCGGGTCCCGGCCATCCGGCGCGAATTTTACCCGCACGCCACTTGTCCTGTCATTAAAACGACGCGCACGGGTATTGAGCGATGCTCTTGTCGTTAGCGGCCCGCCGCGGTGACCATGGTGTGCAGGCGTGCATTGAAGGGTCTGGCGGCGGCGAGTTGTTCGAGGCCCAGGAACATGCGGTAGCGCCAGTAATGGGGCATGTTGGCAGGCACATTGATGCGCTCGGCGGCGGGCTCGGGGTGGCGGATGGACTCATCCATTGCCAGCAGATCCTGCAACGGGAGCAGCGCCCACATTGCCGGCGAGTGGAGGTGCAGCGCGAGAATGCTCGCGGCGGTGTCGCCTGAGAGGTTGAGTGAGGGGAAATCCACCCCTAACATACTCCACGCGAACTGGCCGGTGAGTTGACCGTCGTCGCGCCACCATTCACGCAGGGTGGGCATGTCGTGGGTGGAGGGGCTGACCACGCTCAAATAGGGAGCGTCGGCGGGGTGGGAAAAGCCAGTGTGGCGGGTTTTAGGCATGCGTTGGATTTCGAGGGAGAGCAATCCGAGTTCGGCCAACACGCCGGGGACACAAGCCGGGACCATGCCCAAATCCTCGCCGCATAAGAGCATGGAGGTGGCGAGACGCAACACCGGGAGTTTCTGATAGCCGCAGGCCTGCCAGAAATCCTCCTGCCGGCGGTGAAAATAATCGTCATATAACTCATCGAGGCGCCACTTCACGTCGTCGTCGAGCTCCTGATAGGAACGGGTTGACCGCATCTGGCAGCGCGGATGGAACAGCCGGCCGCCGCTGCCCGGCACCTCGAACAGCAACACCTCGCTCGCACAATCCATCAGGGCGTCACGGATCCATGCATAACGAACCCGCTGCGGCGCGGCGGGCGCGGTCGCCTCGCGGAAGCACTCGACAATCTGCCGCTGGGTGGCCACGGCTTGCTTTAACCGCCAGTAGTCATATCCGCAAGGCTCGAGGTATTGGTCCTTCACCCAATCCACCTCCGTACCAAAGCGCCCGGCCAATGAATGCTCACGAATGTAGGGCCGACAAAACCGGCAGAAATCCCACGCGATGCCGCGTGCCTGCAATTCGTCGAGAGTCACCGGCAGGGCCGGCTCAAACCACCCCATGACACCTTCCACCTGGTCGAGGGGGATTTGCCAGATGCGGAAAAACCCAAGGATGTGATCGATGCGATAGGCGTCGAAATAGCGACCCAGTTGGGCGAAGCGCGCGCGCCACCATGCGTAATGATCGCGGTGCATCGCCTCCCAGTCATAGGTTGGAAACCCCCAATTTTGGCCCTTGGCGGCAAAGGCATCAGGTGGTGCACCGGCCTGCGTGGTCATTTTGAACAAGTGTGGCAACGACCACGCCTCGACCGAGTGGCGGTCGATACCGATGGGCAAATCCCCCTTGAGAACGATGCCATTGGCATGCAGGTGGCATACCGCAGCGGTCAACTGGCGGTCGAGTTCGCATTGCAGCCAGATATGATAGAAAACCTCCGGCCAGGTCGCGGCCGACTTGTTAGCCAGGGCCTCGACCCGCTCGCGATCATAGGTAGACCACTCGCCCCAGCGGCTGAAGTCGGCGCTGTGGTGGCGCTCGCGCAGCAGGCAAAAAACTGCATAGGGGATCAACCACTCGCGGTTGAGTTTGAGGAATTGGTCAATGCGGGCATCCGCCAGCAGGGCGGCCTGATGCTTCTGATAGACCTGGCGGGTGAGGTGGCGCTTCACCCGCATCACCGCCTCGTAATCCACTGCGGGCAGCGCATTGAGTTGGAGGCGAGCGGCGGCGAGCTGCGCGGCAAAGTCCGGCGGCATCGGATAGGGCAAATCGTCGATGCGCAGATAGAGTGGATGCAGGGCAAACCCGCTGATTGCCGAATACGGGTAGGAATCGGTCCAATCATCCGCCGCAGTGGTATCGTTGACCGGCAAAATCTGGATCATCCGCAAGCCGGTGGCGGCCGCCCAATCCGCCAGTGCAGATAGATCGGCGAATTCCCCGACGCCCAGTCCACGCTCGCTGCGCAGCGAGAACACCGGCACCGCCACCCCACAGCCACGGAACATCTCCTTGGGCTTGCGGGCGTAGCCTTCGTCGCTCACCCGTGTCCATTGGCGTGGCCCCCGGGCCTGACTCGCCAGACAGCGGTTGGGACCTTCCTCAAGTGAGAGCAAGCGCCCACTGGCCACCTCGCACAGCCCGTACTTGTATTCGATATGTCCGGCGGCGGGCAGGCGGATAGCCACCCGCCAGAGGTTAGCGGCGATTTCCTCTAGCGGCAGGGCAAGCTGCTCATCCCAGTCGCCGAGTTCCCGCACGCTACCTAACAGACATGGCACCTGCCCCGGGGGCAGCGCCGCCATGCGCAGCACGAATTCCATAGTGGCAGCGGGGGTGGGTGCGGGAGGATAGAACGGCCCGCGTTGGGGCAGCAAGACCGCGAAGGGTTTAGTTTCCAATGCATAGTCCGGGGTACCGGCCGAACGCCAGGTATCGAGCAAATTAACCCCGTCGCGTGCGGCGGGATCCAACTCAATGAGGCGCGGTGCCAACCACTCATCGAGTTGCAAGCCGTTGCCGTCCTGGCGGAGTTGATAGTGATAGGACAGGCGCAGCGGTCCGTTACCATGCAATTCCACGGCAACTTCCCATTGCCTGGCGTTGAGCCAGCGCAGTGGCAGAACTTGCTCGATGCACGCGCCGCTAGCGGTGAAAAACGCCGCCAACTTCAGCCACAACGACTGGCCAGGCACGCTGCAGTAATTGACGCGAAATACGAGTTGCATAGTAGCAGGCAGAGCGACTCAGTGTTTGGCGACTTTCTGCAGCAAGCGCAGGCGTGCCAGCGCGGCACCACTGGCGAGCAATTCGCGCGCCACCTCGATACCCTCGCCAAGGTCGTCGGCCAAGCCCGCACACGCGATAGCCGCGCCCGCATTGAGCAATACCATATCATGCTTGGCGCCGGTGTCATGGCCGGCCAAGATAGCCTCAAGAATAGCCGCGTTGGTCTTGGCGTCGCCACCTTGCAGCGCGGCCACCTCGGCGAGCTGCAAGCCGAAATCGCGCGGGCACACCTCCTCATCCTCGATATCCTGATAGGTACCGGACTTGCAGATGCGGGAGGAGCCCATCAAGCTCAGTTCATCGACCGAGCGGCCATCGTCGGTGGTTCCATGCACTACCCAGGCGCTATCGCGGCCAAGGTTTTCTAAAATCTCGGCAAATGCGGGGCACAACTCGCGGTCAAACACGCCGACGAGTTGGCATTGCGGGCGGGCGGGATTGAGCAAGGGCCCGATGATATTGAAAATGGTACGGACGCCGCGTGCCGCGAGGGTTTTTCTAACACCAACGACCGCCTTGAACGCTGGGTGGTACGCCGGGGCGAACATGAAACCCACCCCGGCCTTGTCGAGGCAGCGGCGAAACCCGTCGGCCGGCAAGTCGATGCGGATGCCCAAGGCTTCGAGCACGTCGGCGCCGCCGCTGGGTGAGGTAATGCCGCGGTTGCCGTGTTTAACGACGATGGCACCGGCCGCCGCCGCGACAAACATCGCGGTGGTCGAGACATTGAAGAGGTTGAGTTTATCACCGCCAGTGCCACACAAATCCAAGGTGGGGCCATCCAGCCCCAACAATCCGACATGCGGATCGACCGCATGTTCAAGAAACACTTCCACAAATCCGGCGATTTCCGCCGGGGTCTCGCCTTTATTGGCGAGTGCCTCGAGCAGGTGGGCTTTTTTGACGTCGTCGACCGCCGGGTTGAGCAACAATTCAGCCGCCACGCCGACCTCACGCGAGGAGAGTTCCAATCCCTGTTCCAAGTGATGAATCAACGCGTCCACGCGCAGACGCTAGCATTCGTTTGCCCTAAATGCCAGACTAAACCTCGCTCCCCACATGGGCCACGCCGACTAAACCTCCCGCCTAAATGCCCGCATGCGGCAACGTAGGCAGCGACGGCCTTATTCGCACCTGCACAGCGAAAAAGGCCTGCCGCATAACGCGGCAGGCCCAATCGATAATCCCATCTCTGGTGGAAAACTCTAGATCCTCAATCTAAAATTTAAAAAATTCAGATTCTTCTCACTTCTGGGAGACGCTGAGGGGCTCGT
>WBXE01000072.1 GCA_008932955.1 Verrucomicrobiota bacterium | reverse complement strand
GCGGCTTCGCGGAAATCGCCGGAGGGGCCACTGAGGCCGACCTGAATACCGACGAAGCCTTGGAGCTGGAAGACCGTCGAGACTTGGTCGGTGCGGCAGCGCACGGTGAACGGGGCCTTAGCCGGGGTGAGTTCGGCCGTGAGCGGGACGAGGTTGCGATTGCCGCCGGAGAAGGTGTTTTCGATGCGCCCGGCTTTGGTCGTCCAGTCCTCGGCGGGATTGGCCCACAAATCGGGGCCAGGCCATGGCCGGGTGATGGTTTCTTGCCACCGGGGCTCAATGGTGGCTGCGCTGGCGAGGCTGCCGAGCACAAGGAGGAGGAAAAGCAGCGGTTGCATGGGCGCGGCGGACTATGCAGCAGAGTGGAATTAGCTGCAACGCCAGAATGCGGGCTGCGGAAATGAGGAAAAATGCATCCGCTCTTGCGGTGGGTGGCAAGTGCGGCTTGAATCGCGCCCTTAGCATGTTTTTGCTCAAAAAGATATTTCAGCTCAGGGATCATGTGAGTTCGGATCAGGACAAGCCGTTCCTCGAACACTTGGAGGATTTGCGCTCGGTCATTTTCCGGGTGGTCATTACCTTGATTGTCGCCATGTTGGTGTGCTTCAGTTTCCAGGAAAAACTCATGGACGTGCTGCGCCGCCCGGTGGAGCAGGTGTGGATGAGTCACTTGTTAGACAAACTGCCGCAAGCCAACATAGACAGCAGTGTGCGGGCAGTGAACGTAGACACCTGGGAGCGGGCCAAGGCGGTGGAGCACGCGGTGTTGGGACAGGACGCGGGGACGCGCGAAGTATTTTACCAGGCGCTGGGGGATGACAACCTGCGTTTTCATGCGCAATCGGTTGGCTTACTGCGGGCGGCGCTGGCCCTGCCCAAGGACAAGCAGGAGGGTTTTGTGAGTGCTTTGACGGGGACTGAGGAATTAAAGGCGCAGGTAGAGGCTTTGATCAAGACGGCGCCGAGTCCGGAGATCGACAACCGCGGCAACCTACGATTGATGTCGGCCTTGAAGCCGACTGAGACATTCATGCTCTCGATGAAGCTGTCGTTTTTCGCGGGCATCGTCATTTCCTTTCCCTTATTGATGATGTTTATCATGCAATTTATTCTACCCGGCATGCACGATAACGAAAAACGCGTGCTGTGGCCGTCGCTGGCCATTGGCTTCGGCTTGTTTTTAGGAGGGGTGTTGTTTGCCTATTACGCGGTATTGCCGCGGGCGCTGAGCTTCTTTTACGAATGGGGCGGTAAGCTCGGAGTGTCCAACGATTGGCGCATCGGCGAATACATCAGCTTCGCCACTCAATTCACCCTGCTCTTCGGCTTGTCCTTCGAGCTACCGGTGGTGGTGATGGTCCTCGTCAAGCTCAACCTGCTCACCTACGAGATGATGGCCCGCACCCGCTCGTATGCCATCGTGGCCATTTTTGTGGTGGCGATGATTTTAACGCCCACGCCTGACGCGCTGACGATGACCCTGATGGCCGGGCCCATGGTCATCCTTTACGAAATCTGTATCTGGCTGGCATGGTTCGATGCACGCAAGGCCCGCCGAGCCGAAGCCGAGGAAGCGCGCCAACGCAAGGACCAGGGGCCACCGCCCCCTGAACCCGAGCCAGAACCGCCGACGGATTCGCCCAGCGAGCCAAGCGACGACGGTGACTGGCACGCCGCCTACCCCGACCTGACCCCAACTGTGCCCGAGAAGTTGGACCCGTCTGAAACACCCAAACCAAGCGATGGCCAGCACTAATAAACCAATTGGAGCCAACGCCCATTCGCCGTTTGCCGGATGTGCGATCCTCATAGCGGCCATCGCGGTGATGGTTTTTCTGGTGGTATTTTCCACTTGGGGCTTGTTCCGGCAAGCCCATGAGATTGAGAAATTCACGGCGCTAGCAGCGCAACCGGTGGCGCTGGCCGCCATGGATGGCCGGGACGCAGAAATCAACGGTTTGGCCGAAAAATTGGAGAAATTTCGGGTGGAGCTCGCAGGGGATGGCGAAACGAGCTTGGCGCTGACGCCTGCGGAGCTGAATTTGGCCATTGCAGTCTATGAGCCGTTCGCGGATCTGCGTGGCACCTTGCGCGTGGAGGCGGTGGACGGCCCGGTCTTGAGACTCGCCATTGACTTCAAACTCAACGGCAAACCCCGCTGGGCCCGCCCCGGCGAGCAAGGCTGGATCCACTCCGATCCCCGGTTCCTCCATGCCACCCTGTTCGCACGCCCGGAGCTATTAGGCAAGGAAGTCGTGCTCAAGCTCGACGCAATCGAGGTGGCCAACGCCAAGGTGCCCGTCGAATTCAGGGAGCAAATGTCCCCTTACCGCATCACCGAGCGCTACCTCGGCGACGCGCTTCTCGGGCCGGCGATGGCCAAACTTACGGCGGTGGCGGTGGAGGACGGTTGCCTGGTCCTCAGGCGCAAGCCGGGACAAGTGCCCGGCGACCGAATCAGTGTCGGCCAAGTGGATTTCGCCAGTTCGCGCCTGTTCACCGTGCTAGGTGTCGTAGCCTGCGGGTTTTTGCTCTTCGTCGGCATCTTGATTCTGATCCGGGCCAGAACCAAAAGTCTTGATTGATGAACTTGCACCAATGAGACGAATTGAAGCGGCGCTCTGTGAGCCGGAGCTCATGAGATGACGCTTGTCGAATAAGCGGGTTCATTGGCCGTTCATGAGCAGCGGCGGTCACAGACACGCCGCTACAACCCTGGCATCAATGGCCTGGCACTGCCGGCAAACCCTGTTCGACGGCCTCACGCAGGGAGCGCAGCCACTCCGTCACCTGCGCGTCGTCGCCATAACGCGTCAGGATGACCCCTAGGGCGACGAGCCCCAGCAAGATCAGCAAGAGCAACAGCCAGTAGCAGATGGCCAAAGCGATGCCCGCCCCATCGAGTTTTTTGTGATAGGCGTAGCCAGCTGGGCAAGCAAAGCAGCGGTAGCCGACCCACAAGTTGAGGATGGGCACGCCATGGCCCAAGTACCACCAGCGGCTCATGCCAAGATTTGCCAGGCGTTGCAGCCCGTAGTAGAGGCCGATGAGACACAGCGCCAGCGCCGCAGCGCAGGTGATTTTGTCGAATTGAGCAGGATCCGGCGGACTGGTCAGCAGCCCCGGACCATAAATGAGCGCAGCATACGCCAAGGCAGGCAGCAGTAGGCAGGCGCAGAGATATGCACGACGGCTGGCTCCGGGCCATGAGTCCTCCCGCCGCATCAAGGAGGTGACCGACTCCAGCGGTGGCGGCGTATAAGGGTTGGCAAGAGGTGGGGCCTCACTCACGCCGTGCTCGAATAGATCGGCGATTTCACCGGCGGCTCGCCACTCGGCCATGCCTGGGGTCCACACCAAGTCCCGCCTGGGATTGAGCGTGCCAGCCATCGCCATCGCGCGCAGTTCAGCGAGGGATACCGGACCGAGCGGCTCACCTTCACGCGAGTAAAACCAAGCGTCCTGCAGCAATTCACCCATACCTAGGGATGTATCAGTTTCAGTCGCCTTGTCAATCCGCGGCTGCTTCATTGAACCGCCAATCTGCCTGCCCAATCGGCCAGCGCCGGCTAAATTCACCAAAGAAACCGTTAAATCCACAATACGCGCCGCCGCTCACCCGCTCATTTTGGGCAGCGAGTGCGACTTGCTCAGCGTCTCCGCACATCTCGCGGCCATGGCGGCGTCTGCCAGAGCGTTCATGGCGCCGCGGTGACAAATATACCAAAGGATAACTATCTGCCAATTGATTATCGGATACAACGGCCCTCCACAAAGAGTGTTTGGAATACCAGACAATCCGCTGTCTCCACAGATACCCATTTACCTCGAACATGATTGAATGCACCATGCACGGCGTTGCTGCAGCATCCGCAGCAGGAGCTTCCTCGCAAGCCTTGTCCAATACCCACATTCAACAACTGGTGGAAGCCTGCATCGAGCAAACCGGCGAAGCTCTGATTCAGACCCACGCGGCCAGCCGCGCCGATGTCCTGCATGCCATGGACACCGTGCGCCAGGCACAAGCGCAAGGGCAGCCCAGCGACCTGCTAACCGCCGTTGCGGAGCTACACGGCGCTGGGGAGGACGACCTAGCAATAGCAGTTGAGGCGCTGGGCGCGCGTCTTGCCGCGACTCTCCACCCAAGTCCGCAGTTAATTCCTTTTGCCGGCAGGTTGATTGCGCCGACTGCATTTTATGAATCCTTTGATCGTCTCCACAAGCTGGCCAGGGCGCTGCTAACACCGGTGATCTTCGCGGAAGACACCGGTTCTATCGGCGTCGCTTCCGCCAACCCCATCGCCGCAACCCTGCTGGCCGGTAAAATCCAGGACCTCGTCTCGCGCCGCTTCGATATCCGCCCTTTTCTAACCATTGCGCGGCTCGACTACCCATCCTGGACATTGATCACCCACAAGCACTTCGAATTATGATTCGCTTCGACGGCATCCTCTTCAATGAACACAACAGTCGGCGCATCATGACCGAACTGGTGCGCCACGATTCGGCCCATGCCCAACTCAACCACGACCAGGTGGCCCAGCGGGTGAGCCGCTACAGCTTCATGGCGGCGCTGGCCAAGCTCAGCGGCTTGGCGTTTTTCCCCCGGGTGGCCGAATTTTGCGAGAGTGGCCTGCACGCCAGTTGTGATACTGGCGTGATGACACGGTGGGGGTTTGCGCCGCTGTACCGCGATGGCCAGGACACTCTCATTGTAGCCATCGTCAACCCATGGAATGAGCTGCCAGAGACCTATCTAGCCGCGCGTTTCCCCCAATTGAAAATCGTCAAAATTGTCACCCTTGCTTCAGAGATCAGCCGCTCAATTGTCAGCGGGGCGGTCAGGCGTGGGGCCAGCGTGTGGCATGAAGGGTTGCCCAACTGAGCGCGACGTGCAGTGCGGCGGCCATTCTGAAGGGTGCAATGGGCGTCCCGCCCAATACGGGTCGCTTAGCACCTAATGGGGCGCGGCGCTCAGCCCCTCTGCAATCGTTCCCGATTTGATTGATGATTGACGACTAATGGTTGCTGATTTTTTTGATGTGTCAATGGGCTTTCGCTGCAGCAGTTATTGTACTGCTCACGCTGACAGGGTGACCGCGAAATCAATCAATCTTGCTTCAAGTAATTGAGGTGTCATCACGTGACCCATCAAAAATAAAAAAATTATCACTCAGCAATCATCAAGAAGAAGGCAATGGAAAATTTTTGCAGTCACCCCGATTGCCCATTTCTTAATACGCTGGGTTAAGTTAGCGCTTATGGTGCATGGACCCGCTCTCACACACGGGCGCGCCGCCCGTGGCCCTCTTGCCGGCGGCAAATCACTTTTGGGTTGCGGCGGGCTGGGCGATGTGGCGCAAGTCCGGCTGGGTGCTAGCAGATTCGATGCTCTTGATGGCGTCCTCGATGGCACCGGTGCGGCGTTCGTTGAGTTCACCAGCTGGAAAATCGTTGCGCTGGCATTGGTCATTGAACGCCTTAATCACCTCCTTGAGCGCCGGAATCGCGCTGCGGGCCGCCGCACCATAGCTCACCAATTCATGCATGATTTCTCCGGTGCGGACTTGGCTGCCGTGGCCGCCTTGGGTTTTGGCGAAAATGGCCCCCGCCTCGATGCCTTCCTGATAGTGATATTTCGTCAGAGCCTTGAAGGCACCCATGCGAATTTCCGCCCCAAACATGGTGTCGGCTGGGCAACGGGTTGTGACGGCCACCACCAACTCCGGAGCCAGGGCCTGCACATCTTCAAGCGTCAGCTGCGTTTCGAAATAATTTCTCAGGGTGGCACGCGCCATGCCATCCGGGTTGACCGCCACGGTCTTGATCGCCGGATAGAGCCATTGTGGATCGGCCGTTTTGAGCGCCGCGGTGAGGCCTCCAGCAAACAACGCCGACGCCAATTGGCCATGGGTGAATTGAATCGGATCGGCCCACACCACTGGCTCGGGCGCCTCTGCGGTGGCGACCACCGCTTTGAGGATATCTGGCAAAACAGGGGTGGCTGTGGCACCCATCTTCCTGATCGCCTGGGCCGCCTTGTAGCGCAACCAGCGGTCATCGGCGGCTAGCAGGCGCACGAGCACCGGCAAGGCTCGGGCGTCCTTGATGATGCCCAATGCCTCGCTGGCAGCTTGCGCGGCATGCACGTCCGTACCTTCGGCGAGGGTGATAAGTTGCGGAACCATGGATTTTGCCTCGGGGCGGTTGGCCAATTCGTCGGCCGCCCAGCCGCGCACGATAGGCGACCAATCGTCGAACGCCGTCAGCAATTCGGGCACGCTCATGTGCTTGCGGTCCGTATCGAAGCGGCCGGAGGCGATGGCGGCGGCGACTTGTTGCTGGCTGAGGTAAGCGGTCGGCTGCAACTCCTTACCGGTGATGCAGAGTTTTTTCAGGGGCATGGCATACGTCAGAACATAGGTGGCAGCCGGGCTAAGACCATCGTAACTACTATGACCGTAGTAAGTATTATCATCGGTGCTGCCGGGTCCGTACTGCTCGCTGCCGTCATAGGTGAACGATCCGTCGCAGCGCCGCACCAGGTCAAAGTGCCAGGAGGCCTCCTTGAAAAAGGCGGCGGCCGCCGCGGGTCCGCCGGCGTTGGCACCTAAGGCGCTCCACAGATAACTGAAGCCCTGGCCGGTGTGGCCGCACTCGCGACTGCGGAAGCCGGCGGTGGCCATTTGGGCGAAGTACTGGGCTTCCTTGAGCTTGTTGTCCTGTAGCGAAAACATCAGCGCGGCGATGGAATTCTTGCCATTGTTTTCGTGGTAGGCCCAGGGCTCGTGTTCGCCATAAGGGATGGCACCCTTATCCACGAAGTAGCCAAAAAACTTGGCGGCGCGCGCCATGGCGGCATCCACCTCGGGATCCTCCACGCCACAACGCTTACCTAACACAATCGACAGGTTGGCCGGCAATCCACACATGTTGACCGGGCCGTAAGGCGGGATCGAGCCGTGCAACTTGCCATCGGCGGTGAGCCCCGAAACCCCGTGACCAATGGTGCCGTAGAGGCTCTGGCCTTTGGCGAGGGCGAGGGTGAATTCGCTGATGGCATGCAGCACGTCCTTGTCGCCGGTGGCTAGGAAATACTCGCAGAGGAACAGGTTGCGATAGCCCCAGTCCCAGACGCTCATGCCTTCCTTCAGCTCGAGCTTGAGGCTGGTCGGTCCCATTCTGTGGGCGAAGTCGCGCAATTTCGGCAGGTATGTGGGATTACCGGTGGCCAGCAGAGCGAGGCCGTTGACCGCGCCATTCCAGCTTTCGTGAAGGGGTTCTTTTTCGAGCAGCTTGCAGGCGTCCTCGAAGATGAGTTTGGACTTTGGGCAAGCATAAGGAGCGGTGGCGCTGTAGGTCCCCATCACCCGCAACTTCAGTTCCACCTCCGAGGTTTTGCCCGCACGCCAGCGGGTGAGCTTGAGGATGCCGTTGTTAGCTTCCGTCTCCGCTTGCTGGATCGCGGCGGCGAAACTCTTGCGGGCGTCGTCGCTAAATGGTTTGCCGTTCACCCCCAAAATCACGTCGTCCACTTGCATCTTCCCGTCGGCCGGCGATTCGCGGCCGACATGGGTGACGAGGATTTGGCGAGCCGGCAGGGTGGTGCGCCCTTGCAGGCGTTCCAAATCGAATTGCCGCACCGGCAAAGTATAGATCCAGCCGCGCATCCCGGTGGCACCCAGGTTGTAGGTGCCCTTGCGATCCACCGTCGCCCCCGTGGTCAGATCCGGTGGCGGCGCCAGAGCCGGGGGCGCTGCTGCCGAGAGTGGGCTGGCGGCTATGGCAGCCATGGCGGCGAGTAGCAAGGAGCGATGCAGAAACGGGCTGGGGCGTGAGGTCGGGTTGGACATGGGAGGTGGATTCTTAGAATGTGGCAGGGGCTATACCGGGGCAAAATGCGAGGCGAATGGCGGAGCTGAGGTAATCGCCCTTCGTGCACAGCCCTAAACGCCGCGCGCCGCTCCGGTCTTTCAAGCAGATGGCAGGAAAAGAGATGGCAGGAAAAGAGATGGCAGGAAAAGAGATGGCAGGAAAAGAGATGGCAGGAAAAGAGATGGCAGGAAGATTGAAAAGGAAAGAATCTCTGCGGTGGATGCTGAAGCACGGGCATGAGGAGCCACCACATTTTGTGGTGGTTGCGGAAGCATGGCCCATGAGTGAGTGCCGAAGGCCCTGGTCATGGGCGAGCCTTCCGCACGACGACAGGAATGTCGCCGCTCCGCACGACGACAGGAATGTCACCGCTCCGCACGCCGACCAGGAATGTCGCCGCTCCGCACGCCGACCAGGCTCACGGCGGCGGATCGTAGTGGCTTTTGAGGATGCGGCTCATCAATTCGCGCAGGTGGGCGAATTGGGCCTCAAGCTCAGCTAGAAGAGGGCTAACAGCAGATGCTTTACCGTCGCGCACCGCCTCCTCGATGGCGAGGGCGACTGCTTGCAGTGCCTCGCCGCCCACATTGGCGGCGCAGCCCTTGATGGTGTGCGCGGTGGCGGCCAGTGCGGCCGTGTCATCGGCTCGCAGGGCCGCTCTCAAGGTGGCAATTTGCTGCGGCAGATCCTTGAGAAAACACGCGATGATATGGTGAGCCTGCTCCTCATCCTCCAACATGCGGGCCATGAAGCCGTCCTGGTCGAAAATCCGTGCCGCAGGAGCATGCGCAGTGACGACCGGTGCCTGCTCGACAGCCGTTACTCCAGCGGCGGCCTCGGCCGCCGACGGCAGCCAATTGCCCAGGGTGGTGGCTAGGACTTGGGGCGATACCGGCTTCGGAACGTAGTCATTCATGCCTGCCGCGATGAAGCGCTCGCGGTCACCGCCCATCGCATAGGCGGTCATGGCAATGATGGGCAGTGAACGATTGCGGCTGGGAGCGCGCAGCCTGCGGATTTGGCGGGTGGCCTCGATGCCATCCATCACCGGCATCTGCACATCCATGAGCACCAGGTCGTAGGGCAATACGCTCAAGGCATGCACCGCTTCCGCTCCATTGGCCACCGCGTCGGCCCGCAGGCCGAGCTTTTTGAGCAAGGCGAGGGTGACTTGCTGATTGGTGATGTTGTCTTCGGCGACGAGAATGCGCCCCTTGCGCCCGCCCAACATGTCGAGCAAGTCGCTGACGGAGGGTGGGACGGTGACGCGTGGCAGCATCCGCGCAGTGGCGGTTTGTCTGCCGAGGCGTGCAGTGAACCAGAACTCCGAGCCCTTGCCCTCTTCACTGGTCACCCCGATCTGACCGCCCATCAACTCGGCGAGTTGTTTGGAAATGGCCAAGCCAAGGCCGGTGCCACCAAAGCGGCGGGTGATCGAGGCGTCCAACTGGCTGAACTTGTCAAAAAGTAAGCCCAGCTTGTCGGCCGGGATGCCGATGCCGCTGTCGCGCACCGCAAAGCGCAGCAACACGTCCCCGGCACTCATTTCATCCACCGCAACGTGAACGGCCACATGCCCGTGATGGGTGAACTTGATGGAATTGCTGCCCAGGTTAGATAGAATCTGGCGCAGCCGACCGGGGTCGCCCCGCAGCCGCATGGGCACCGCCGGGTCGGTGGTGCAGCGCAATCCCAGCCCCTTGTCATGCGCTTGCAAGGCAAGGCTGGAGGCGAAGTCATCGAGCAGACTGGCTAGGTCGAAATCGAGTTCCTCCAGCACGAGTTTTTTGGCCTCTATTTTGGAGAAATCCAGAATATCATTGATGAGTCCGAGCATGGCTTCGCCGCTGTTGCGCACGGCTTCCGCGTAGCGGCGCTGTTCGGGGTTCAGTTCGGTGTCCAGCAACATGCCGTTCATGCCGATAACCCCATTCATGGGGGTGCGAATTTCATGGCTGATGTTGGCCAAAAAATCACTCTTGGCGATATTGGCCATTTGCGCTTGAGCAGCAAGCCGATGCGTGCGGGCGCTGGTCTCCTCGAGTTGCTCGACGGTTGCTAGCAATTTTTCTTCTGTCTGCTTGCGCTCGGTGATGTCGGTGAAGGAGCCCAACAGACCGACGACGCGCCCCTGTTCATCGCGCAACGGCACCTTGCAGGTTTCGAGCCAAGCCTGTTTGCCATCGGCCTGGAGTTGCGGCTCGATGATATGATACTCCGCTACGTTGCTTTCCATGACTCGGCGGTCCCCTGCGACAAAGAAGTCGGCTTCGGATTTCTTCCAAGGCATATCGTAATCGGTTTTGCCGATGATTTCCTCGGGGGATTTGGCGCCGGCGGCCTTGGCAAAGGCTTCGTTGCAACCCAGAAATACCGAGTTGGAGTCTTTCCAAAACACGAAGTCGGGAATACTTTTGAGCACCAGTTGTAGGAAATTGGAGGCCCGTTTGCGCTCAGTGATGTCGCGCGCCACTTTCGACACACCGATGACCGTGCCCTTGGCATCCATGACCGGAGAGACGGTGATGCCCACATCAATCAGACGTCCGTCCTTGGTTTGGCGAAGGGTCTCAAAGCGCTCGATGCTCTGACCATGGCGGATTTTTTCCAGAATCTGCTCCTCCTCGGCCTGTTGGTCTACAGGAATCAGGCGCGTGATGGAACAGCCCACCATCTCGTCGGCCGAATAGCCGAAAATCTGTTCCGCACCTCGGTTCCAGCTGGTGACGATGCCGTTCAAGTCCTTGCCGATGATCGCGTCATTGGAGCATTC
>WBXE01000071.1 GCA_008932955.1 Verrucomicrobiota bacterium | reverse complement strand
TTGATGGTCGGCATGATTTCCTGCGTGGTTCTGATTTTCCCGTGGGGACAAACCGGTGCGCCAGCGAGATTCCTCGCAGGAGCCTTTTTTCCGGTGCTGCACCCGATAAATTTTCCCTGATGTAGCAACCCGCTCCGTTCTTGCGGCGGCGAGTTGCGATGTGGGGCGGCGACCTTAGGGGCCAGCGCGACCCTTGCAAGCCCTAATTTCATTTTTTTGCATTTTTATTCCAAACGCCAATTTTTTTGGAAATTTCCGGACTTCCCCTCATCTTCTGCACCGCAAATACGCGGGTTCCATCCCCCACCCCAGCTGGGCCTGCGCGTCTAGCGATGGCGAACCGGCTCGCGCTGCCACGCTCTAATCCAGAAAGGACGGTGGAAATCACGAACCAGCGCAGCGAGCAGCCTGACTGACTGCTTGCAAATAAACTGGCGAAATCCCACGGAACGCACGGTCCAAGGCAGAGTTATGGATTTTATGGCAGACCCTTCTTCGGGTGCCCTGAGATCTGATCGATCAAGATCCTCTTACACCTCAACCGTGGAATCGTTCGAATGAGCTCACGCGCAAAATCCCCTTCTATGCCTCAAATTTGTCCTAAAAAACGCCGCGGCAACCCATTCCATTTTGCTTCTTACCACCAGCACCTCCGCTGCACTGGAGCGTTGAATCGGGACTATCTTTTTTGTCTGGAGGCTCCGGGCAGGATGCCCGGGCCACGTGCTGCGGGCATCCTGCCCGCCACCTCTAACCGCCACATCAGTCCGGAGCTTTAAGACCCACCAACCCAACCCAACCCAACCCAACCCAGCCCAACCCAGCCCAACCCAGCCCAACCCAGCCTTACCCAGCCTTACCCAGCCTTACCCAGCCTTACCCAGCCTTACCCAGCCTTACCCAGCCTTACCCAGCCTTACCCAGCCCTACCCAGCGAAGCCGAGCCGAGATATCCGAGTCCCGACTTGCTGCACCCCCTGTCTGGGCCAACAACTAACAGAACCGTTAGGACATTCTTGTGTCCGATCGGACATCAGAATGTCCTAACGGAACGGCTCCCGCTGCGAGCCGCGATGGGGCCTTGCCAATCATTGATCCTCTGGCGGTAAGATCGCAGGCAAACTCGCGATTCGACCCTGTTTGCTGCGGGCCGAGTGCAGGCGCATATAGCCGGTGGTGGGACATATCTCTGCGTCTGGGACAGGCACTGCCGCGCCGTGCAAAACGACGGGGAGCGCACCCGTGCGCGGGACGAGCTGAAAGTTGATGATGGAGGGCCGGACGTTCCTCGCAACGGTTCGCTAACACATGATCCGTGGTCCGCTTCGACCTGCGCCACGGGTCTTGCGGCAGCATGAGCTTGATGTTGGCGAGGGGATAGCGACAGCAATGGCGAGGTTTTTTACCCGCGACGACTGCCTGGGCAAAAAATTGGCACGCTGTTTGCTCAAGTAGCCATCGGCGGCGCGATCGCGGGGGGCTCCCGTGATGACGGCGGCGCAACCACCAAACACAACCCCCAATCCGATGATCCATAGATGCTTGTATAAACCTGGAGTTATGAAATTTGTCATGCCCGTCCTAGTCGGCTGGATGACCATGGGAGCCATGACTCCTCGGGTCCTGGCCGAGGACGCCGCGGCACCCGTTGCGGCAGCGGCGGCAACACCAGACGTGGCCGCGCCCAAAGACGCCAACCTGGAACAACGGGTTGCCGACATGGAACAATACTTCAACAATGTGGCACCCGGTCCGGCCGCCACAGCGAAACCTGAGGAGCAATACAAGTCGAAGCTAGCGGGCCTGCCAGGGCCGGGCCACAACGGGTTCATGATGGTCAGCGCCGCACTGGTGCTGTTCATGACGTTGCCAGGTTTGGCCTTGTTCTACGGCGGGTTGGTGCGCAGGAAAAACGTTCTCTCGGTGGTGGCGCAATGCTTTGGTTGTGCTGGCCTGGTGACTATTCTGTGGGTCGTTTGCGGCTACTCATTGGTCTTCGGCGAACATCCGGCAGAGGGCGCACCGTTCTGGGCACCCTATCTGGGCAGCCTCAAGTATTGTTTTTTCGAGGGGGTGGATAGTTTACCTAACACTAACTACACCGCCTGGGTCAGTCACAACGTATTTGCGATGTACCAATTGATGTTTGCCATCATCACTCCGGCGCTCATCGTCGGCGCGATCGCCGAACGCATGAAATTTTCCGCGATCATGTTATTTATCGGCATCTGGATGTTTGTGGTTTACTTCCCGCTGGCGCACATGGTTTGGGGCTTTGATGGCTTGATGAACGGCGTGTGGAATGGCAGCGCGAAAATCCTAGCGATCGACTTTGCCGGTGGCACGGTGGTGCATATGACTTCCGGTTGGAGTGCGCTGGTGCTATGTCTGATTCTTGGCAAGCGCAAAGGTGTCGGTAAAACCCTGATGGCTCCTCACAGCATGGTGATGTGCGCCATTGGCACTGGCATGTTGTGGGTCGGCTGGTACGGCTTCAACGCGGGTTCCGCCTTGGCTGCCGACGTGGTCGCCGCCAACGCCTTCACCACCACCACGGTGGCCACCGCTGTGGCATGCTTCGTCTGGCCAGTGCTGGAATGGATCACCCGCGGCAAGCCCTCGATCCTGGGTTTCTGCTCGGGAGCGGTCGCCGGGCTGGTGGTCGTCACTCCGGCTTGCGGATTCATCACCGTCAAAGGCGCGCTAATCATCGGATTGCTAGCCGGTTCGGTGCCCCTGTTTTTCTGCACCAAGGTGAAGAAATGGTTTGGCTATGACGACGCGCTGGATACCTTCGGGGTGCATGCCGTGGGCGGCACGCTCGGGGCGATTATCACCGGCTTGCTAGCCACCAACAAGGTCAATGGTAATCTTGCCATCACCACACCGGCCAACTATGCCACAACCAATTGCCTAGCCAAGCTAGTGGCCGAAGGCGGCTTGGTGTTCGAACAATTGAAAGCCGTGGGCATCACCATCGTGTTTGCGGTGCTTGCTACTACGGTCATCGCTCTCATCGTGAAGGCCGTTATCGGGTTACGGCCCAGCGAGGAGAACGAAGAAGTGGGCCTCGACCTCAGTGATCACGGGGAAGAAGGATACCACGAGCCTGCGTAGTTTGTTACATAGGTTGTTTCAGGGTTGCGCCGGGGTGGGAAACCGCCCCGGCGCTTTTCGCGTTGAATCGACCAAAGCGACCTGTGATTCCTGAAACCCGCAGACTGGCAATGCTTGCCGACTAGATCGCGAACAACTCGTCCGGCTTAAAGAAGCGCTGCAATTCCACCTCCGCGGCGTCCACGGAGTCCGAGGCGTGGCACACGTTGACCATTTTATCGACACCGTAATCGCCGCGGATGGTGCCGGGCGCCGCCGCTTGGGAATCCGTCGGCCCCAGCAAATCACGGATGGCGGCAATCGCATTTTCCCCTTCCAGGGCCACCGCCACCACGGGTGCTAGCTGCATGAATTCGACGATGCTAGGGAAAAACGGCATCTCGGTAAGATGGGCGTAGTGGTCACGGAGAATCGCCTCGTCGAGCCGCATCATCTTGATCGCGCGAATTTGAAAGCCGGCTGCTTGAAAGCGTGCCAGCACAGGCCCAAGCAAATCCTTGGTGACGGCATCCGGCTTGAATAAAACGAGTGAGGTCTCAGTTGACATGCCGGCGAAATACCCTTGCCGCGCCCTAGGCGCAAGCGCAGATATCGGCCGATGACCAATTTCCCACTGTCACGGCCGGTAGGCCTCGCGGTAGCGCAGCACGTGGTCGAGAGCTGGCGGCGGCAGGCAGAGGCGGTCGAGCAAACCGTCCCAAGCCTCCTGGCCCTTGAGGATTTTGACCTCGATGCGCAGGAAAAACACCGGCACGTCCAGTTCGGTGGGGCGGGGAAAACGCACTGCGTCTTTCTCGGTGGTGAGAATGAGTTCCATGTCGCGTTCAACACAGCGCTGCATGAATTTATCGATTTCCTTGCGGGGGAAGCGGTGGTGATCGGGGAAACGGCGGCGAATTTCCACCCGGGCGCCGAGTTTTTCCAGGGCGCGCTCGAAATTCTCGGGCATGGCGATGCCGCTGATGGCCGCCACCCACTTGTCCTTGAGGAAATCCAGCGGCTGGCGCTCAGCACTAAATAGGTTCTCCAGATGAATCGGCCCGTGGGTACACTCGATGATCTCGGCCGTGCGGTTGTAGCGGCGCAGCCGCGACACCAGCATCTCATTCGAGCCCCCATCGCACTTGGTAATGAGGATGTAACTGGCGCGACGCAGGTTGCCGGGCGGCTCCCGCAAGGTGCCCCGCGGCAGCAAGGCCTCGGTCCCGAACGGCTCGCGCGCATCCACCAAGACGATATCGATGGCATGGGCTAGGCGCAGGTATTGCATGCCGTCATCCAGCAGCAGGGTGTCCGCCCCGAGCTGACTTACCGCGAAACGCCCACCCTTGACCCGATCCTTATCGACGATAACAGCCACCCCAGACAAGTTGCGCGCCAGCATGTACGGCTCATCGCCGGCAAATTTCGAGTCGAGCAGCAATTCGCTGCCGGTGGACACAATTTTGGGCAATTCCTCGGCGGGCAAGCGGCGACCGTCGGGACCGGACCAGTGCTGGGGGCTATCGAGTTTGCGGCTTTTGTAGCCGCGGGACAGGATCGCCACGCGGCGGCCGCGTGCGTGCAGCGCCTTGGCCAACAATTCGACGACGGGGGTTTTGCCAGTGCCGCCGACGGTGACGTTGCCGATGGAAACGACGAGGGTGCCGAGGTGGTGCTGGGTGACCCAGCCATTGCGGAACGCCCACAGGCGGGTTTGGACCACTAGCCGGTAAGCCCCGGAGAGGGTGCGCATGAGCAGGCGCGTCATAGCGGCACGAAAGCCCTTGGCGCGCCCAAAGATCACATCCGATCCCCAGCGTTCGAGTTCCGCAAGCAATTCTTTCATCAGCGGCGGCGACCTTGTGCCGGTACCGCAGCCCGGCGCAAGCGCCAATCCAAGGAGTCGTGACCTTATTGTCGTGTCTTTGTCGACACGCGTGCCCGCCGGGGAGCTTTTTCCAAAGTCCTTGCTTTACAAGCCACCAAAAGCCCCCTAGTTTCGCCGCCCCATGATTTTAGCTGCAATTGAATGGCTCCCCATCATCATCCAACTTCTGTTGGTGGTCTTCGTCCTTGTCTGCCTGCTGATGACCCTGCTCATCCTTATGCAGCGCCCGAAACAGGAAGGGCTCGGAGCCGCGTTCGGTGCCAGCGTCACCGATCAGGTGTTCGGTGCCCGCACCACCAACGTGCTGCAACGCGGCACCGTCTATCTGGGGTCCATGTTCTTCATCCTCAGCTTGACTCTGGCCATCCTCATCGGCCACCAAAACAAGCAAAAAGGCCTCACCCGGGAAACCAAACCTCAGCCCGTCACCGAAAAAACCAGCAGCGCTCCGCCTGCAGTGGTGACGCCCGCCGCACCAGAAACGCCTACCACGGCACCTGCCGCGCCAGAAACGCCCGCCACGGCACCTGCCGCGCCGGAAGCCCCGGCACCCGCCCCGGCACCGGAGCCAACACCCGCCCCGGCGGCTCCTGCGCCAGCGACTCCCCAGTAGGACGCATCAGCCTTCTAACTTAGGGAGCGACGACCTTACTGTCGTCAAGCGGCAGATCGGCCCATGAATGACTGCCGAAGGCACGCTTCATGGTCGTTCCTTCCGCACGACGACACGAAGGTCGTCGCTCCTAAGGCTTGCCTTGGCGGCGGCGGGCGAGTACGATCGGGGGCGATGCACACCGCCACCCACACCCAATTTTTGCACATCGGCAGCCCGGCCGAACCGGTGAGACTGCGCGACGGGGCGTTGCTGCCAGGCATCACGCTGGCCTACGAAACGTGGGGGGAACTCGATGCGGAGCGCTCCAACGCGATTCTGGTGTTTCACGCGCTGTCGGGGTCCCACCATGCGGCAGGCTTTAATCCAGAGCTGCCCGAGGTCGGCGAGTTCTGGCAACCCGAACTCCACGAGGGCTGGTGGAATGTGATGATCGGCCCAAAAAAAGCCATCGACACCCGCAAGTTTTTCGTCATCTGCCTCAACTATCTCGGCGGTTGCTACGGCAGCAGCGGCCCCTCCTCCACCCATCCGACCACTGCCAAGCCGTGGGGCCCCGCCTTCCCATCGGTCACCGCCGCCGACCAGGCGGAAGCGGCGAGCCATCTGCTCGACCACCTAGGCATCGAGCAACTCAACGCGGTCGTCGGCCCGTCGGTCGGCGGCTTGGTCGGGCTAACGTTTGCCACGCGTTTCCCTAAGCGGGTGCGCAACGTCATCTCCATCGCCGCAGGCTTCAAAACCACGGTGCTCAACCGGCTCATTCTCTTCGAGCAAATCCTCGCGATCGAGAATGACCCGCATTTCAATGGCGGCGATTACTACGCCGGCCAAGCGCCGCTCTACGGCTTGGCGCTGGCCCGCATGATTTCGCATAAGACATTCGTGCACCTCGACGCGATTGAAAAACGCGCCCGTCAGGATGTGGTCCAACCCGATGACGTGCTCGCCTGGTACCGGGTACGCGACCAATTCCAAAGCTACATGCTGCATCAGGGGAAAAAGTTTGTGCGCCGCTTTGATGCCAACACCTACCTGCGCATCATCGACATGTGGTCGCGCTACGACGCTACGCTGGAGGGCGACGCGGAGAGCCCGACGGACTTATTTGAACGCTCCCGCGAGGCCGGCCAACACTGGCTGGTGTTTTCCATCGACTCGGACTTCTGTTTCTATCCCGAGGAGCAATCCGAATTGGTCAAGCACCTCGAAACCGCCAAGGTCGAGGTGATGCATATCACCGTCCACTCCGACAAAGGCCACGACTCGTTCCTGCTGGAACCAGGGCTTTACACCCCGCACATCGCCTGGCTGCTCGCCAGATGAGCGGGTAAGCCGCCCGCTACGGCTTACTTAGCTCCTAACGGGCCGATGCAGAACTTCTGAGCTCTCTTAACTTATCTTGTGTCTTGCAGTCCTGCGTCTTCGGCGCACACTGCGCGACGTTCCCAGAACCGGGATTTTACCATGGCCTCAAACCTGCACGATTCTGACAATCACGTCCCGCCAGTGGCTGCGACGGATGTATGGGATGACGGAGACGGGTTGCCGCGCCAGATCCGCGATTCGGGCGGTGTGATCTTGCCGCAAAAACGGGCACGGGCCACCGCCGCCCCGGTCAGATCCAGTCATACGGAGTCACCCGGATTGCGGATCCACGTCCAAGCGGCGGCGCGGCCAGCGGCAACCACAGTGCCTATCATGGAGTACGGCGGCGAGGTCGTCAGGCTCGAACAGGCGCTGACCGAGGGGCCGTTTCAAGCCGCGAAAATCATTCCGGCGCAGCCGCTCACCGCAGCGGGTGGAGCGCGCGAGTTGCAGGGTGAAGGCCAGGATTGGGGGCAGACACGTCCGCATCCACTGCGGTGGTTGGTGATGGCCGGGGTCCTGGTCGGGGGGGTGCTGGTGGCCGCCTTGGCCACCCAAGAATTGTTGCGCACGCCAAAGGCGAAGGCCCGGACCGCTGGCCTCGAATTGGTCGAGCCAACGCAGGTCGAGCCAATGCAGGGCTTTGAACTCGACGGCCCCAGCGAAGAAAATGCCCGCGCGCTGCTCGCAGCCTATGCCGTGGCCACCACCCCGAAGGCTGTCATACCGCTCATTCGCAATGCCCCACGCCTCACCCAGCGCCTCACTCAGAACTGGCATGCGTGGCAAGTCCCGGCCAATTGGCTACCGGCTCACAACGCCACCTGGCAAATCAGCGCTGCAGGCGGCAGGAACCACGGTTGCCTGAGTGGCCGCAAGCCCGACTTCACCCCGTACCAAGTATTTTTCGTGCGGGAAGGCGAGGCTCTGCGAATCGACTGGGAAGCCACCGAGGGCCTCGGTGACGCTACTTTTGCGACGCTGGCCCGGGGGCGGGGCATGGGAGGAACTATCCGCACCTACGCTACTCCGGAAAATTTTTATTCGCTGGTATTTCCGGAAACCGAATTTCGTTCGTACAAACTGCTGGCCGCAGATCACGAGCAAGTCGTGTGGGGTTACGTGAAATTGGGCGATCCCGCCGCCGCCGCCCTGCTCAAGGTGTTTGAATCTGCCATGAATAACGGAGAACTTCCCGCAGAACAGGCCATCACCTTGCGCTTGACCCCTCCACCGGCCGGCGCACAAAAAAACCAGTGGCTCATTGGAGAGATGCTTCACATTGACTGGGTTTCACCCTAGACTGCTCCCGTGAGCGACGAAAACATGGCATGGTATCACTGCGGTCGTTGCGGCTTGCTCTTCAAATCGCCGGTGGGTGATGCCCATGAGCGCCGTTGCACCCAATGCGGACGCGACCCTTCACTCGGCGTGAAAACACCGCCGTCGCCTGCTCCCACCGCCCTGCCAGCGACCCACCAGCAGAAAAAAAGCGCCGGCCGCCGCCGGCCCAAACGCGATTTCCTGATGGCTAAAATCGTGCTCGGCTGGGCGCTCGCTACCGCCCTGATGGTACTCGCCGTGCGCCTCCACTGGCGGGAAAACAAAACCCGCAACCCTGCCACTTCCGCCGTCACCAAGGCGGCAGGCAACGCTGGCGACGAAGCCGTCGTGAGCCTCAACCAAGCGCTGCCAGCTTGCCACGCAGCGCTTGGCGGATTTCTCAGCGCTGGCACTCCCGAAGAGCGCAACCAATTCGTTCTCAATCCGGTGGCCACCGCCGGGCGCATGGCTCGCTTCTATGATCTAAATCCATTCGTCAAAATCGACCTCAGAACCCTCAAAAACACCGCCAACTCATTGCTGGAATTGCCCACAGGCCGGGCCGTGGAAAGCCGTTTTAGCGACGCGGATGGGCGCATGCTCGACTGCGTATTTGTCCAACAAAACGGTGAATGGCGTCTCGATTGGGAGCACTTTGTCCGCTACGGAAATTACCCGTGGCAGCTCTTTCTCACCGGTGCCGGGGAACCAGAACTCGAATTCCGCTTGCTGGTCCGCGAGCGCTTGGTCAAGCAACGCAACGAATCGAGCCTCATGAGCCTAGCGTTCTATCAGCCCCGCTTCGGCTATCCGGACCAAACCACCACGGCCTCACCGGAGTTTCTCGTCAAGCGCGACAGCCCCGATGGCAAACTTCTCGCCGCCGCCTTCACCCAACATGCCAAAGGCGAGCCCTTGTACGCTTCCAAACTCCCCGGTCTCGAGCAACCCGACATGCTCCGCGTCCGCGTCCGACTGCGCCGCCTGCCTGCCGCTCCCGATGCCGATGCGCCTTTCTCATTCGAACTGGTCAAAGTCCTGGCCTGTCACTGGTTGACCCTCGACGACCCCGGCGCAGCGCTACCGCCCGCCGCGCCTTAGGAAACTTGGCCGCGCTGAAGCTAGTTATGGAGCGGCGACATTCCTGTCGTCGTGGGGAAGGATTGCCCATGCAGCGAGTCTGCCGCGCTCATTGCTGGGCCGCACTTCCGCAACCACCTCAAAATGGGGCAGCTCCACATCTCAGGCCTCGCTCGCGGGGCCGGCCAAAGCGCTGCGCATCACCGCCAACGGCCCGCTGCCCGGGAACCACTGCTGAAACGCCAGCGCCCCCTGGTGAATGAGCATCGACCTCCCATCGGCCGTGCGACAACCCCGCGCCGCCGCTTGTTGCAACAGCGGGGTCGGTTTCGGCTGATAGACGCAGTCGTACACCAGCTGCCCCGGCCTCAGCCAAGCTGCCGGCAGCACCGGCGAATCGCCGGGTTTGAGGCCCACCGAGGAGGCGTTGACGATTAAATCCGCAGTGGCGCAGGCCTCAGCCAGCGCTGAATCCTCGAGCGCGAGCCCCAGCATCTCACAATTTGCTGCCAAACCCCGCAGCCGCGCCAATACCGGCGAGAGTTTTTCTAAGGTCCGATTAACCAGGGCCAAGCGTTTGACCCCTTCCATCACGCATTGCACCGCGAGTGCTTGGCCGGCTCCTCCACCCGCGCCTACGATGAGTACCTTGAGCTCGCCCAGCGCGACGCCGAACTCATCGGCGATGGCTCTGACGAATCCCGGGCCATCGGTGTTGCTGCCGCGGGTTTGCCCGGCCTCGAAGCTCACCGTATTGACCGCGCCCAAGGTTTGCGCAGCGGCGTCCACCACGTCGCAGCACCCCATTACCTCAAATTTATGCGGCACCGTCACATTGCAGCCGATAAACCCCAGCTCACGCATCCGCGCCAGCGCCTCTCCCACCTGCCCCGGCATCACCTCCAACCGCACATAGCGCGCGGCGATGCCCGCCGCATCCAACGCCGCCTGCTGCATGCGCGGCGAGGCCGAGTGGGCGATCGGCCAACCGATAACCGCCAAGCGCGCCGGTTTGTCCTGCCCCGCGTCAAGCACCTGCCGCGAGATCAGATCATGCAATGTGTAAACTTCGGCCATGGGGACTTTGGTTGTTGGTTGTCTGAAATTTGAAATCCGCTAACCGCCTCGCCAGCGACGGTCACACGAATTCAAAACCGCCAGAACACCTCCCTATCGTCAAGGACGCTTTTTCGTAGATCCGCTTTCCCTAAATAGGGTCAGGTGTTGCATTTCAACAATTTCGCCAACTTGTCCAATTCCCGCATGGTTTGAGGATGT